>CAJAYO010000550.1 GCA_903948415.1 uncultured Opitutia bacterium
GCTGAGCCGGAACGATTCAGTCTGCCGTCGGCCGCGCGCTGGCGCGCGCTCCGAAAACGCGCCCGCCACCGCGGCCGACGAAGTCCCCCTTCAGTTTTTTGAACGTTCGCGGGCCACGGCGTCGGGCTGCATGGACGCGGCTGGGAAATCCCTTGAAATAAAGTGTCACGTATTACGTGCCACTACCTCTGGAAAAAGCGGGTTTTTTGGCACGAAACTTAACGCCGGAATACCCGATGCCGTTTTTTCGCGCGCCCGCGCGGTCCGCAGACGCTCGACCTTTCCCGAACTGAGCTTTGGCTCCTGCGGCCCTCACTTCCCGCTGGCCCGCCGCCTCTCGTCGCCCATGCTCCCCCTACCCTATGAGCCTCTCCCGTCGGATTCTCCCCGTCTCCCTGTCTCTCTTTCTCTCGTTCTTCATCGCCGCCTCGGCCGCCATCGCGGCGACGCCTGCCAAGCCCAACGTCCTCTTCATCCTCTGCGACGACCTCCGCCCCGAGGCCGTCGGCGCCTACGGCTCCGCCCACGTCAAGACCCCGCACATCGACGCCCTCGCCCAAAGCGGAGTGAAATTCGCCAACACGTTTTGCACGACGTCACTTTGCTCCCCGAGCCGCGCGAGCATTCTCACCGGCCTCTATGCCCATCGCCACGGCGTCCGCGATAATTTCACCGAACTCCCCGCCGCGCTCCCGCACTGGCCCGCCCGCCTGCGCGAAAGCGGCTACGCCACCGCCTACATCGGCAAATGGCACATGGGCGAAAACAACGACGCCCCCCGCCCCGGCTTCGACTGGTTCATCACCCACAAGGGCCAGGGCAAATACTTCGACACCGAGTGGCGCGTCAACGGCCTGCGCCACGAAACCCCCAAGGGCTACTACACCCACGTCGTCACCGACTACGCCCTCGACTGGCTCAAGTCCCGCGCCACCACCGCCCCCGGCCAACCGTGGGCGCTCTCCCTCGGCCAAAAAGCCCCGCACTCGTTTTATTTCCCGGAAGAGAAATACAAGACCGCCTTCGACCATGTGAAGGTGCCCTATCCCGCCAGCGCCTTCGCCCTCGACGGCAAACCCGACTGGATCCGCCAGCGCCTCACCACCTGGCACGGCATTTACGGTCCGCTCTTCGAATGGCGTAAACAATTTCCCGATACCCGCCCCGAGGCCGTCGTCGATTTCCAAGCCATGGTCCGCGCCTACTGGGGCACCGTGCTCAGCGTCGACGACAGCGTCGGCCGCCTCGTCGCCTACCTCAAAGCCTCCGGCCAATACGCCAACACCGTCATCGTCTTCATGGGCGACAACGGTCTCCTCGAAGGCGAGCACGGCATGGTCGACAAACGCACCATGCACGAACCGAGCATCCGCATCCCCCTCATCGTCCGCGGCCCCGGTCTCCCCGCCGGCCGCGTCGTCGACGGTCAGGTCCTCGCCATGGACCTCGCCCCGAGCCTCCTCGACCTCTGCGGCGCGCCCGCGCTCACCGGAATCCAGGGCCGCTCCTGGCGCGCCCTCGCCAACGGCAACGACCCCGCGTGGCGCACCGCCTGGTTCTACGAATACAATTACGAGAAACAGTTTCCCTACACGCCCAACATCCGCGGCGTCCGCACCGACGCGTGGAAGTTCATGCGCTACCCGCATGGCGACGGCTCGCCCGACCACCACCTCCCCGAACTCTACAACGTGAAGGACGACCCCCAGGAGCTCCGCAACCTCGCCGCCGATCCGAAATTTGCCGCCCAACGCCGCGACCTCGAAAAACAACTCGCCACCCTCCTCGCCGCCGAGGGCCTCACGCCCGACCGGGACAAGATGCCCCTCGACGAGGGCGTGAAGTCCGAACTCCCCGACGCCAAGATCCGCTGAGCCCACGCCCGCCCCGCCTCCCGCATCCCCCATGCCCCTCCGCCGCCTGCTGCCACCCGCTCTTTCGCTCGTTCTCGCCCTCCTCCCCCC
>CAJAYO010000551.1 GCA_903948415.1 uncultured Opitutia bacterium
GAACCGGGTGCGAATGCGTTTCATTTCCTCGGCGCCGGTGGTGTGGATGGCTTGCGAGGTCTTTTGCTCGGAGTGGACGCGGAAGGCGCCGAGGCAATAGGGCACGCGGACCATACGGCAGCCGGCCTGTTGGAAGCGGGCGAGGAGATCCCAGTCGAGGGCGAACTGGAAGCTGGGGTCGATGCCGCCGGCGAGGTCCCAGGCACGTTTGCGCCAAAAGAGGGTTTCCTGGGGGACGTAATCGATCCACTCGAGGACGCGGGGGTCGTGGCGCGGCATGATCCAACGGCCGACGTCGCCATCGTTTTCGTCGATGATGATGCGGTGGCCGTAGATCACGTCGACGTCGGGATGGGCGGAAAAATAGTCGGCGACATAGCGGAGGACGCCGGGGCCGAGGAGGTCGTCGGAGTTGAGCCACGCCATGAGGTCGGTGGGAGCGAGGTCGGGGGTGAGGTGGGCGAAGCCGCGGCGGATGGCGTCGGCCTGGCCCTTGTCGCGGACGGATTCCCAGTGGCGGAGGCGGGCGGCGTGGCGGGCGATGAGGGCGGGGCTGCCGTCCTTGGAGCCGCCGTCCTGGACGGCGTAGAGGAGGCGCGGGTAGTTTTGGTCGAGGATGCTGAGGAGGGTACGCTCGACGAATTTTTCCTGGCCGTAGCTCGGCGTGACGAGGGCGATCTGGGGGAGGGCGGAGGCGGGGGCGGCGGACGGGGCGGGCAGGCGGTCCCAGACGAGGGGCTTGGGGTCGTGATGGCGGAGGACGCCGATCTGCATCCCGTATTTCTCGACGACGCGGGTGAAGAGCCAGGCGTCGAAGGGGCGCCAGAGTTTTTCGCGGACGTAGGCGGAGGCGGCGAGGCTGAGGCGGTGGAGGAGGGAGGTGGAGTCGGTGCTTTCGGCGGCGAGGCGGGTGATGACGGCTTCGCGTTCGGTGCAGGCGCGGCTGAGGGTCTGGATGACGGCTTCTTTTTCGGCGAGGAGGCGGCCGTAGCGTTTGGCCTGCTCGAGGGCGGCGTGGGTGGCGGCGTGGGGGGAGGCGAAGTGGGCGAGGGATTGGTCGCGTTCGGCGAGGTCGGTGCGGAGGGAGGCGATTTCCCGGTCGCGGAGAAAAACGAGGGCCTCGATGTTGCGGATGTGAACGGATTGGTTGGCGAGGGTCTCGGCGGCCCGGGCGGTGTCGGGGGGGAGCTGGGCGAGCGCGTGCTGAAAGCGGGCTTTGTCGTCGTGGGCGGCGGCGAGGCGGGCTGCGGTGTCGGCGAGGGTGCGCTGAAAGTGTTTGATGTGGCCGTCCTGCTGGAGAATGAGGCGCTCGCGTTCGTCGCAGACGGCCTTGAGGGCGGTGACCTCGGCGTCCTTGGTGTTGATCTCGTGTTCCTTTTCGGCGATGGCGGTTTCCTTTTCGAGGATGGCGTCGTCCTTTTCGCGGTCGAGGGCGGTGAGCTCCTCGAGCTTGTGCTGGCGGGCGAGATGTTCGGTGCGGAGGGTGCGGTAGCGGGTGGCGGCGCCGGCGAGGACGGCAGGCAGGAGGGACGGCGCGACGGCGAGAGACTGGACGGCGAACGGCGTGTCGGGGGCGGCGAGGTGGGCGTCGAGGGCGGCGACGACGTCGGCGACGGTGAGGCCGGCGAGGCAAGGGGCGGCGATCGCGGGGGTGGCGGGGCCGGTGAAGGCGCAGTCCCAGCCGCAACCGAAGCACGGGAGCGGTTGGACGAGGGCGCGGCCGCGGCGGGCGGGGGGCACGAAGCGCGGCCAGGTGCCGCCGCCGAAGACGGCGACGACGGGGACGTCGAGGGCGGCGGCGAGGTGCATGGCGCCGGTGTCGTTGCCCAAGTAAA
>CAJAYO010000552.1 GCA_903948415.1 uncultured Opitutia bacterium
ACGATTTCGGCGTCGTGCGCGCCGTATCGTGGTTTCCCCGCCATGAACGCTTTTATCTCCGAGGTTGCGGCGCGACGCGTTGGTTTCTTCCGCGTGGTGCGGTGCGCCCTCGGTTTCGTGGCAGCGGGAGCCGCGGCCCAGACAGTGCCGCCGGCGACGACTCCGGCGGTGGCGCGCGAGGAGATTGCCGCGCTGCGAACGGAGATCGCGCGGCACGACGCGCTCTATCATCGGCAGGCGGCGCCGGAGATCAGCGATGGGGACTACGATGCGTTGAAGCGGAAGCTGCGGACGTGGGAGGCGCGATTTCCAGACGCGGCGCGCGAGGTGCCGGCGGTGGCCGAGGTGGGCGACGACCGGAGCGGGTTGTTCAAGACCTATCGGCACGGCGAGCGGATGCTGAGTTTGGAGAAGGCTTACACGGAGGCGGAATTGCGGGCCTTTGCCGCGCGGGCGGAGAAGGCGCTGGGAAAGCGCGACGTCGCGTTTGTGATCGAGCCGAAGTTCGACGGGCTGGCGGTGAGTGTCACGTTCGAGCAGGGACGGCTCGTGCGGGCGGTCACGCGCGGGAACGGGATCGAGGGCGACGAGGTGACGGCGCACGTGCGGGCGATCGCGGGGCTGCCGCGGGTTTTGCGGGGGCCGGCGGGCGGCGAGGGGGCTGGAGGGCTCCCGGCGGTGATCGAGATGCGGGGAGAGGTGTATGTGCCGTTCGCTGAGTTTCAGCGGGTGAACGCGGAGCGGGAGGCGGCGGGGGAGGCGCGGTTTGCGAATCCGCGGGCGCTGGCGGCGGGGACGTTGCGGCAGCTTGATGCGGCGGAGGTCGGGCGGCGCGGACTCGCGGTGGTGTTTTATGGGATCGGTGCGTGCGAGCCGACGGGGGCCCGGCCGACGACGCAGCGGGGACTACACGAAAAAATCCGCGCGTGGGGCTTGCCCGGGGTGAGCGACCTGTGGCCGGCGAGCGGGGCGGACGCGGCGTGGCGGGCGGTGCAGGCGGTGGAGCGGGCGCGGGCGGGTTTCGCGTTTCCGACGGACGGGGCGGTGGTGAAGCTCGACGAGGTGGCGGCGCAGCGCGAACTGGGGGTCGGGGAAAGTGCGCCGCGGTGGGCGGTCGCCTACAAATTCGCGGCGGCGCGGGCGGAGACGCGGTTGCGCGCGATCACGATCCAAGTGGGGCGCACGGGCGTGTTGACGCCGGTGGCGGAATTGGAGCCGGTGGTGCTGGCGGGGTCGACGGTGGCGCGGGCGACGTTGCACAATCGCGAGGAGATCGCGCGGCGGGATTTGCGCGTGGGGGATTTCGTTTACGTGGAGAAGGCCGGGGAGATCATCCCGGCGCTCGCCGGCGTGAACCGGGCGCGGCGATCCGCCGAGGCGGTGCCGTTCGTGTTTCCGACGGCGTGTCCGGCATGCGGCACGGGAGTCGTGCAACGGGCCGGGGAGGTCGCGGTGCGTTGTCCGGGCGCGGCCTGTCCGGCGCAACTGCGGCGGCGGATCGAGCATTTTGCGTCGAAGGCCGGCGTCGATATCGAAGGGTTGGGGCCGGCGATGATCGATGCGCTCGTGGAGCGCGGGGTCGTGCAGGAGTTGGCGGATCTTTACCGGCTGCGGCCGGACGACGTCGTGGCGCCGGGAAAAAATCCGGGCAAGTCGGCCGAGCGATTGCTGGCGGCCATCGCGGCGAGCCGGCGGGCGGAGTTGGCGCGCGTGCTCTACGGGCTCGGGATTCCGCAGGTCGGGGCGGTGGCGGCACGGGAGTTGGCGCGCGAGTGCGGGAGCTTGGAGGCGGTGGCGGCGCTGGGCGAAAAAACGCCGGCGGCGGGTGCCTCGGCCGCCGTGCGCGCGGCGGCGGCGCATTTTGCGGAGCCGCGCCACCGGGCGGGGGTGAAGGAGCTGATCGCGGCGGGGCTGCGGCCGATGGGGGCGGAAGCGGGCGCCGGGGGCCGGGCGTTGGCGGGAAAGACGTTCGTATTGACCGGAACCTTACCGACGCTGTCCCGGGCGCAGGCCACGGCGAAGATTGAGGCGGCGGGTGGAAGGGTGAGCGCGAGCGTGAGTGCGCGCACGGACTACGTCGTCGTGGGAACGGACGCGGGCGGGAAGCGGGAGCAGGCGCGGACGCTCCAGGTGCCGGTGATCGATGAAGCCGAGCTGCTGCGGCTGATCGAAACGAAATGACGGGGCGGGGGCGGCCGGGGCGTGGGCGGGGCGTGGGTCGGCCGGGGCGTGGGCGGGGCGGGGCGGCGGACGGACGTTCCGCCTACTTGGCACTGCCGGGGGCGGGTGGGGTGAGCGGCGGGAGACGGAGTTGGGCGCGGGCGCCGTTGATGACGCGGTCCCAGTCGAAGGCGGGGCCGGGGTCGGTCTTGTTGGTTTGGATATGGTAGTGGCCGAGGACGCCGCCGTAGGTTTTGAGGGTTTCGTCGGGAAGTTTGCCCGGGACGAGTTGGCCGGAGGCGTCGCGCGGATAGTCGCAGGCGATTTTGGGGAACACTTTGCAGAGGGCGGCGGTGAGTTTGGTGAGGGCGGCGTATTGCTGAGGCGTGAGATCGTATTGGACGAGGTCGGTGTTTTGGATCGTGCCGCGCACGGGAGCGGGGCGCGCGGGATGGCCGACGAAATTCTTCGTGTAGATCATCGGGTCTTTGATCGAGGCCGGGATGGTGATCGTGGGGCGACCGGCGGCGTCGGGTTGATACCAGGTGTTGAGGACCTTCATGTCGCCGGGCGGATAGGCGCCCATGTTGGCGATCTCGACGCCGACGGAGCGGGTGTTGGAGGTGGTGGCGTGGAAAGCGCGCTCTTTGAGGTCGAGCGTCTGGTAAATCGTGCCGTCGATATCCAACATGAAGTGAATGCTGAGGCCGCGGTGATCGTGGAGGACCTTGAAGCAGGTTTTGCTCAGGCCGCAGACGTCGTAGTGCATGACGAACTGGTCGACGACGTTGCGCAGCGTGGGCAAATCCCAGCCGCCGCCGCGGATGCGCTCCAGGTCTTCGGGCGCGAGCGAAGGATCGCGGCGGAGGCCGTAGCGGGCGGGGGACTTGAGGTCCTTCACCGCCTCTTTGGATTTTTCAAAGCTGCTGTCGTCGAGCGGGGCGAAGCGGCGCTCGGTGCGGTAAGCGTCGTAGCCCTGCGGGTCCAGCCAGGTGATGACGCGGGTGCCGGTGTGAAAGAGTTGGCCGGCGACGATGATCTCGTCGCCCGTGCGTTTGGCGGGGGTGCCGGGGCGGTGGAGGCAGCCGGTCGTGAAGAGGAGCGCGAGCGCGGCGAGGAGAGGGCGGAAGTGGGGGAAGCCGCGGAAGAGGGAGAAATGGAGCGAGGGGGAAACGGGGAGAAGGGCGGTGCGCGACATGGAGGGAAGGGGGAACGGGTGAGCGTGGTGGAGCAGAGGGTCGGGGCTCAATCGCGAAACGGAAGGTGGCGACGCGCGGCGGCGCATCTTGGTTTAGGGCAGACGCTGTCTGGGCTGGGCCGGTCGCTCCGCGCGCGGCGGCGCGCCGGTCGTGGCGTGACGCGTTGAGCCGCGCGGG
>CAJAYO010000553.1 GCA_903948415.1 uncultured Opitutia bacterium
CCCGGAAATCTGAAACGCCTCCACACGGTGCCTCATCCTCAGGAACTCACGATGGCCGAAGTGCTCAAAGGCGCTGGTTACGCTACCGCCCTCCTCGGCAAGTGGCATCTCGGCAAAGAGGACAAGTCCGCGCCCATCGGATTCGACCCCGCCACGATGCCCAACGCCCAAGGCTTCGATTACTTCTACGGCACGCCGTTGTTCAACGGCTATAACGTATTCATGGCCGACGGTCCGTTTCGCAGTCCGATTCTACGCAACGGCGAGGTCGTCGTGAAAGCGGTCGAAAATTGGGACACCATCACCGCAGACTACACCCGCGAGGCCATCGCCTACATCACCGCGAACCGGGAAAAACCGTTCTTTCTCTATCTCGCGCACAACATGCCGCACATCCCGCTCGGTGCCTCGCCGGCCTTCAAAGGCAAATCCGCCGGCGGCCCCTATGGCGACGCGGTCGAGGAGATCGACTGGTCGACCGGCGAGATTCTCCGCACCCTCCGCGAACTCGGGCTCGACGAGCGGACGCTCGTCATCTTCACCTCCGACAACGGGCCGTGGGTTGAGACCACGCACGCCATGGCTCCGGCCGGAAAAGCGTTCATTCCCCGCGATCATTCCGGCCACGCCGCACCGCTGCGCGGTTGGAAGATGTCTGCCTGGGACGGCGGTTCACGCGTCCCGTTCATCGCGCGCTGGCCCGGAAAAATTCCCGCCGGCGGGAAGAGCGACCAAATCCTCACCACCATGGATCTGTTGCCCACCTTTGCCACGTTGGCCGGAGCCCACCTGCCCGCCACGCTCACCTTGGACGGGCTCGATGCGACCGATTTCCTGCTGGGAAAAAACGCGCGCAGTCCGCGTGACGAGTACCTCTATTACACCGGCTGCTTGCTCACGGGAGTGCGCCAGCACCAATGGAAACTCGTCCTACCTCGCCCCGCAAATCCTCCGGGCACCGGCTGGTGGGGCCGCCTGATCGAGCGGATCGCCGAGCCACAATTGTTCGACCTCATCGCCGATCCCGGTGAAACGACTAACCTCGCTCCACGGCATCCCGACGTCGTCGTCACTCTCAGCCAGCGCCTCGAGGCCGCTCGCACCGAGTTGGGGGACATTGATCGGACAGGCCGCGGCGCACGGTTCTTTGAAGCCGGTCCGCGCAAACTCCAAGTGCCGCTCCCAACTGCGGCGAAACCATAAAACGCCCGCCAGGCCGCCTGCCACCGCACCGTCGGCTCGCACCTTTTCTTCCCTCGTGTCCCCACCGCTCTCTATGAAAACCCCCACCTCACCCTTCCCCGCGCTGCCGTTCTTACGTCCAGCACTCACCTCGTTGCTTGCCTTCCTCTTCGTCTCATTCGCCCTCGGCCAGAACCCGACGGGCCGCATCACCGGCCTTGTCACCAATAGCAGCGGCAACGCCTATCTCGAAGGCGCCACGGTCACGATCGACGGCACCAACCGCGCCACCACCACCGACCGCCGCGGCGAGTTCGATTTTGGTGCGATGCCTCCCGGTGAGTATTCGCTTCGCATCGCCTACACCGGCATGACTCCGGCCACCACCCGCGTCACCGTGACCGCCGGACAAGCGGCCTCGCTCACCACGGCCCTCCGCGAAGACGTGGTCACAATGGGCGCATTCTCCGTCGTAACCAACCGCAACGCCGATGCCCTCGCTGTAACCGATCAACGCAACGCGCCCAACGTGAAAAACGTCGTCGATATTCAATCCTACGGAATGCTCAATAATGACAACCCCGCCGAGCTGCTCCAACTTTTGCCCGGTGTGACCGGATCGATCTTCTTCAACGAAGTGGACCGCGTCTCAATCCGTGGGATGAGCTCGTCGCTGAACAACACCCAGCTCGACGGAAATAATTTCGCCACGCCCTCCATCAACGGCTCGACCAACGACCGCTCGTCGATCCTTTCGACCACCAATACCAACAACATCAAGACCGCCGAGGTCATCAAGGCGATCACTCCGGACCGCTCCGCCGATGCCATCGGCGGCATGGTGAACTTGATCCAGCGCAGCGCGCTCGATTATCCGAAGTCGGCCGAAAACTTCGAATATCGGCTCGGCGGCCAGTATGTCACTACCCGCAGCGGCTTCGATTCCCGCCCTACGGTCAACGCCCAGGCAACCTATCACACGGTTCTGGGCCCGCAGCGCAACTGGGGTGTCTTCGTGACCGCCGGCATGAACAAGGAGGGCACCAACCAGCTTCGCGGCACCCAGAATATCGTCGCCCATGCCACGTTTGGCGCCCTGCCGACGATGAATCAGGAGATCGAGAACGACCGTTCACGCTACCGTCGGAATTGGGCGGTCACGATCGACCACCGCCGCGGCCGCAACCATGAGTTCGCGCTCAAATTCAAGCACGACGACTGGACCGAAAAAACAGAATCGGTGATTACCACCATCAACGGCGCCGTGGCCGCTGGAAATTGGACGCCGAGTATTCGGGCCTATACGACCGGAAATTTTATAGTCGGGCACAACATGGAGTTTCCCTACACCCGCGCCGACTCACTCTCCTTCGAGGCTAAACACCGTGGGGATGCTTGGGAGATCACCTATAACCTATTCAGCTCCGCAGCCAAACTCCGCAACATACGCGCCCCGCGCGACAACACCGACTACGGCTCGATCACCGCTACATTACTGACGCCCTTCCGCCCCGGATTTGTCGCGGAGCATTCACGCGATCCGCTCTTCCCGACCCTCCGCTACACCAGCCCCAATGCCGACGCCCCGTTCAATCCCGACAACTATTCACTCTCATATAACCAATCCTTCCAATTTCGCGACGACGATCGCTCCGGCGCCCGCCTCGATGCCAAATATCGCCTACCGTGGCGCCTGCCCATCGTCGTAAAATCGGGAGTGAATTTCAACGAGCAGAGCCGCCTCAACGCGCTTGAGAACAACGTCCGGAATTTTATCGGCGAGGACGGTGTGACCGGGATCGTCGCGGCGACCGGCCGGACGGATGATCGCCTCAGCCGCTTCGTTAATCCGAATCCAGCCATCTCCGGCTTCAGTGACTCCGGCAACCGACGCCCCTTCCTGCTCGATATACCCGCCGTCCTGAAACATTTCTACGACCAGCCGAAGCTCTGGTCCGACGATGCCTACAACAACGTCATCCGGGCCAACTCGACCAACTTCCAGGCGACCGAGCGCATCTCGGCGGGCTACATTATGGCGGAAACCGATTGGCAAAAGTTGCACCTGCTTGGTGGCGTGCGCTGGGAAGAGACGAAGATCTCCGGCACGGGCGTATTCACCAATCCGGTGCAGGCCACCGCTGCCCAAATCCCCGATCCCGTGCAGCGCGCGCTCAACAACGTCGGAAAAAAAGTCACTCGCACCAGCAACTACCGAAACGCGTTTCCCAGCCTGCATGCCAACTACCGGTTCCAGCCCGAACTCCAACTCCGCGCCAGCTACTCCACCGGCATCGGCCGTCCAGGCTTCGGCGCCATCGTGCCCAACACGACGGTCAACGATACCACCGGCGTCGTGACGACCAACAACCCCGGTCTCCGGCCCCAGTTTGCCGACAGCTACGATCTCAGCCTCGAGTATTACACCGAGCCCGCCGGACTCGTCTCGGTCGGTTTGTTTCGAAAGGATATCAGCGACTACATCGTGAGCCAGATCGGCGTGGTGCCGCCGGGCTTTCCGCTCGGCGAGCAATACGTGGGCTACGAACTCCGGACGTCCGTCAACGGCGGCTCCGCCAAAGTGGAGGGCTTCGAGTTAAACCTCGTGCGCCAGCTCAATTTCATCCCGCGCTCCCTCGGCCTCTTTACGTTTAAGGGCAACCTTACCGTGCTGAGCGCGCAGGGCGACTTCGGCACCGGTTCCCGGCTGAAGTCCGGGCAGGTGCCGGGCTTCATTCCGCGCGCGTGGAATATCGTGGGCGAGTATGCGAAGGGCCGGTTCTACGCTCTGGCTCGCTACAATCAGCAGGCCGCCTTCCTCGTGGGTGCCACCGCCAATCCCGCGCTCGGGACCAGCAATCCTCGCCGGGAAAAAATCGACGTGAATTTCGGCTACCGTTGGCGCCGCAGTTGCGAATTTTTCTTCGCGATCGACAACGTCACGAAACGGCCGGTCAACCAGCTCGTCGGCCTCGGCGACCGCCAGTTTGCCAGCGCGATGTGGGCCGGATCCCGCCGCTTCAACTTTGGCGTGCAGGGCAAATTCTGATGCTGCCCATGCGCCCCCGATATTTCTCCTGGTTCGTAGGCGCGATCCTCGGCTTGTGCTCCGCCTCCCCCGCTACGGCAGCAGCTGCGACGACCGCGACAGCCCCGACGACGACGCCCAACGTCATCCTGATTTTGGCCGACGATCTCGGCTACGGCGACGTCGGCTGCTACGGCGCGAACAAGGTGCGCACGCCGCACATCGACCGGCTCGCCCGCGAGGGCCGGCGTTTCACCGATGCGCACTCCGCCTCGGCCGTTTGCACGCCGTCACGCTACGCGATGCTCACCGGCGAGTATCCGTTTCGGCGGGGGCTCAACGTGCCGGTATTTCTCAAACAAGGCCTCGTGATCGATCCCGCGCGCACCACGCTCGCGGATATCATGCAGCGGGCCGGTTACCGCACCGCTTGCTTCGGCAAGTGGCATCTCGGCTTCGGTGCGACGACGCCCGACTGGAACGGCGAACTGAAGCCTGGTCCGCTCGAACTCGGCTTCGATACCTTTTTCGGCGTTCCGGTCGTGAACAGTCACCCGCCCTTCGTCTGGGTGGAGGACCGCCGCGTGGTCGGACTCGTGGCGGACGATCCGCTCGTCTACGATCAGCCGGCCGAGACGCGGGTGTTTCGCGAGAAAATGGGCTTCCACCAGATCGGCGGCGGCAAGGCCGCGCACGCACTTTACGACGACGAACAGGTCGGCACGCGCCTCGCGGAGAAATCCGTCGCGTGGATCAAAGCCCGCGCGCGCGAGCCCTTCTTCCTCTATCTCGCCACGACTAACATCCATCATCCGTTCACGCCGCATCCGCGCTTCCGCGGAACGAGCGAGTGCGGCGTCTACGGCGACTTCATCCACGAACTCGACTGGATGGTCGGCGAGCTCCTGCGCACGCTCGACGAACTCGGGCTCGCCGAAAACACGCTCGTCCTTTTCACGAGCGACAACGGCGGCATGATCAACATGGGCGGACAGGAAGCCGCGAGGCTCGGTCATCGCCTCAACGGCGATCTGCTGGGATTCAAATTCGAGGCGTGGGAGGGCGGTCATCGCGTGCCGTTCGTGGCGCGGTGGCCCAAGCACATTCCCGCCGGTTCCGTTTCCAACCAACTCATCTCCAACGTCGATCTGTTCGCGACGATGGCTGCGCTTACCGGTGTCAAGGTCAGCGCGGCGGATGCGCCGGACAGCTTCAACGTGTTACCGGCGTTCACGGGCACACCGGCGCGACCGATCCGCGATCATGCCATCTTCGCCGCCAACAGCCCCACGCACCTCGCCGTGCGCCAGGGGCCTTGGGTGCATATCGGTGCTCAGGGCGGCGGCGGCTTCAAGGGCACCAAGGTCGGCGAGCACGCCTTGGGCGGCCCGGCGGCGCTGCAATTTTCCGGGCAGATGAACAGCGATGTGGCCGAAGGCCGATTGAAGCCCGATGCGCCCACCGAACAACTTTACAACTTGGCCACCGATCCGCGGCAGGCGCGCAACGTGATTCGTGATCACCCCGAGGTCGCCACCCGTCTCGCCGATCTGCTGCGCACGATCCGCGCCGGTTCGCGCACGGCGCCGTTGCCCTAAACATTCCTATCCTCACTCCAGTATCTCACCATGCCACGCATCAACCACCCCGCGTTATTTTCTCATGCCTAATACCGCGACGAGAAAGGGTAGTCGCTATGCCCGCTTCGGATTCGTTGCCGCCCTGTTGAGCGTCTGGATGGCGGCCACCGCCGCCACCCCGCCCGCAACCACCCGAGCCGGCACGCCAAACGTCATCGTCATCCTGGCCGACGATCTCGGCTACGGCGACTTGGGTTCCTATGGAGGGAAGCGCATCCGCACGCCGAACTTGGATCGCCTCGCGGCCGAGGGGATGCGCTTCACCAGTTTCTACGCGCAGCCGGTGTGTGGTCCCTCGCGCGCCGCGCTGATGACGGGAAGCTATCCTCTCCGCGTGGCCAAACGAAAGAACGTGGTCGAGCATCACCCGCGGCTGCACGCGCAGGAAATCACCATCGCCGAAATCCTGAAGACGCGCGGCTACGCCACCGCTGCCTTCGGCAAATGGGATCTCGCCGGGCATACCCAAAAAGCCTCCGCGTATGAGCTGGACCTGCTCCCGACACATCAGGGCTTCGACGAGTTTTTCGGCACGCCCTCGAGCAACGACTCCACAGTGAATCTGCTGCGCGGCACCAAGGTCGAGGAAAACAACGCCGACATGTCCACCCTGACACAGCGCTACACCGACGAGGCTATCGCGTTTGTCCGCCGGAGCAAGGATCGCCCCTTCTTCGTCTATCTCGCGCATTCGATGCCCCACACCCGCGTCGCCGCGTCGCCGGCCTTCGCCGGGAAATCCGCCGCCGGTCTCTACGGCGATGCCGTCGAGGAACTTGATGCGCATTTCGGCCGGC
>CAJAYO010000554.1 GCA_903948415.1 uncultured Opitutia bacterium
CGGTTCAGTTTCGCATCCGCCTTCGGATAATTCATCGCCGCGAGCGTCCGGATCGCGTCGGAAAATTCCTCGGCGCTCAGCCGCCGCACCGCGGGGCCGCGAAAAACAAAATGCTCCTCCGTCTCGCCCACGTTCACCGCCGGGAGCTGATAGGCCCGCGACGTGAGGATGCGCGCCATCGTGTGCTTCAAATCATAGCCGTGCGCCGCGAGATCCTCCGCCAGCCAGTCCATCAGCGCGGGCGACCACGCGGGCCGGTCCATCTCATCGACGGGCTCGACCAGGCCGTAGCCGAGGAAGCGCTGCCAAAGCCGGTTCACAATCGTGCGCGGCAGGCGGCCGTTCGCCCGGCCCGTGATCACGTCGGCGAGCTGGCGTTTGCGCGTCGCCGCATCGGCCCGGGCGTCGATCAGGCCGATCTCCTCGTAGAGAAATTTCACCTGGCCGAGGTGGCCGGTGGGCTTGTCGCACTCCGCGATTTCGAGCGGGCCGTTGGCGTAGATGCTCGCGAGGCCGTAGGCATCCTTGAGCGTATATTCGTTGATGAAACTGTCGTGGCACGAGGCGCACTTGAGGTTCACGCCGAGAAACACCTGCGCGACGCTCTGCGCCGCCTGCATCGGCGGCACCATGCTGGCGTTGACCGTCCCGCGCCAGGTGATGCCGTTGGCAAAGCCCTCGGCCTCGGTCCCGGGATTCACGAGCTCCGCGACGAAGGCGTTGTAGGGCCGGTTGCGCGCGAGCGCCGTGTAAAGCCAGCCGGTGATCGGCTTGCGCCCGCCGTCGATGTAGCCGGTGCCCTTGTAATCATTTCGCAGGAGATCGTTCCAAAAGGACAACCAGTGCTCCGCGTAACGCTGGTGGTCGCCGAGCAGGCGCTGCACCAGCCGCGCGCGCTTGTCGGCCCCGACCTCGGCGACAAACGCCTCCAGCTCCGCCGCCGGCGGCAGCAGCCCGATCGTGTCGAGCCAGACGCGCCGCGCATACGTGCGGTCATCGACCGGCGCCGGCCACGCGATTTGGTTTTTTGCGAAGCCCGCATCCACGAAGCGGTCGATCGGGTTCTCCAGCGCCGGCAACGCGGACGGCGGCACCGCAATGTCCGCCAGCTCGCGCGGCCGCAGATTCGCGGGCTCGTGTTTGTGAAAATTGATTTCCTTCGGCCAGACCATGCCCTGATCGATCCAGGCGCGGAACACCGCGACCTGGTCCTTGGTCAGCGTCTTGCCCTTTTTCGGCATCACGCTCTCCGGATCGAGTCCGGAGATCATCGCCACGACGAGACTCTCCGCGCTTTTCCCGGCGAGGGCCGGCACACCGGTCTCGCCGCCCTCCACAAAGTCCTGCCGCGTTTCGAGACTGAAAGATCCCTTGTTCTTCCCACGCGCGTGGCACTGCACACAGCTCGCCTCGAAGATCGGCCGGATATCGCGCGCGAAATCCACCGGCACCTGCGCCGCCGGCGGAAGCTGCGCGACCTGGTCCGGCGTCAGGGCGGCCTGCGCCACCGGGACGCTGCCAACGAGCGCCACGAGACCACGAACGAGGGTGCGGGAAAAAGAGGGGTTCACAGGGAGTGGGGCGAAGGGAGCCCGTCACGTTGCAAACTTGGCCGGGAAAAACAAGGCCTGCGACGGTTCTCTCGCTGGAGATTTGCGCCGACCTCGGCCACGGTGCGGCATGGTTCCCTTTTCCGTCCTCGATCTTTCGCCCATCGCGCAGGGCGGCACCGTGGCGGACGCGCTGCATCGCTCCCGCGCCCTCGCGCAGCACGCCGAGCGGCTCGGCTATCGGCGCTACTGGCTCGCGGAACACCACAACATGCCGGGCATCGCCAGCGCGGCCACCGCCGTCGTGATCGGCCACGTCGCCGCCGGCACCACCACCATCCGCGTCGGCTCGGGCGGAATCATGCTGCCCAACCACGCCCCACTCGTGATCGCGGAACAGTTCGGCACGCTCGCCGCGCTCTTCCCCGGCCGCATCGACCTCGGCCTCGGCCGCGCCCCCGGCACCGACCCACTCACGGCGCGCGCGCTGCGCCGCGGCCAGCCCAACTCCGCCGACACGTTTCCGCACGACGTCATGGAACTGCAGGCCTACTTCCGGCCGGCGCAGCCCGGCCAGGCCGTGCAGGCCGTCCCCGGCGCCGGCCTCGCCGTGCCCATCTGGCTGCTCGGCTCGAGTCTGTTCAGCGCGGGCCTCGCCGCGGCCCTGGGCCTGCCCTTCGCGTTCGCGTCCCACTTC
>CAJAYO010000555.1 GCA_903948415.1 uncultured Opitutia bacterium
GTTCCCCCAGACGGAAGTCCAACCCGGCAGTGCCGCCGTCGCCATGCAGAAAGGCAATAATGTCGGCGAGGCCCGCGATGTCCGCGCCGGTGAGATGCTCCTCGATCACGGAGGCGTTGTCTCGAGGAAGTGGAGGACGGGCCAGGGGCGGTCGTTGCCGGGATCGCCCAGGCTGAGGGTGTCGGCGCCCTGGAGGCGGTCACGGGAGATGCGCACGCCAAAGTCCGCCAAGCGGTGATGGGTGAAGGCCACGTTGGCGAGGCGGGCGCGCTGGAGCAGCGTGTCGCGTTGCGGAAGGAGTGAGTGGACTTTCATGGTGGGGTGTTTCCAGCTGGCCAGGGGGATTACTGACCCCCGCTTGGCTGTCCTGCTCGCTAAGGGTCGGCGGTGTCGTCGGCGGGACGTGTCTGCCGTCTCCCGGGCAAGTGATGGTTGATGGGTGGGCTCGGCGCCACGGTTGGATCGTGAAGGATCTGGGGGGAGTGCCGGCGCGGTCATGCCTCCGGCCCTGCTGGCGAATCGCTGACCCTTTCCTGACGTTGCCTGAGCTTGCGACCTCGTAGGAGTCGTTAATGCGGAATCGGTCACGGGCCGTTGCCTGACTCGAATTACGATCCCGCCGGTGCTCTAACCTGACCTCGAACATGCCTGCCGATCGTCACTTTTTCCCGTTCCCCACGAGCTTTCTTTGGTGAATCTTCCCACGGCAGAGACGGGCATCGCAAAGGCCCGGTGAGCGACGACAGGCGGACCTGGGCAGGGTATGCGCGTTGCTTGAACCCTTTCCGATGGGGCGAGCCGTGGCTGGAGCGTGGGACGGTGACCGACCGTTCGGCCCTTAACGCTCACGGCGTTGGCGTTGGGCTGCGCGTCGGGCTCCCCGTTTGGCCAACCCGCCGTCGACGAGGGGAGCTTTCCCGCACCGCCCGTTGCTAACCTGATGATTTTCGATGCGGCGGGGTTGTTCATGGGCGGCGGGCTTGGGATGCGACGCTTGGGCGATGCGGCGGCGGTGACTACGGAGCCGGTGGGCAAATCCATGTCGCAGTCGGCACGCGAACAGCCCGGAAGACTCCGTCCCACAGCACGGGCACGACGGAAAACGAACATTCGCCGTCCGTCGCGCGGGATGGGTTTACTTTTGCGCCCCTCCGCTCCGATGGCGCGTCTGGCCCGGGCCCGGGGCGGCTGAACGGCGCAATGTCCCCACGCCGAGGAGGGGTTATCAGTTCGGGAGCGCCAGATGACGTCGATGAAGGTCGCCCCGAACGCGCGGAGCGTGCGGGCGACCGCCGCCTGTCTCGGGTTGTAGCGATGGTGGTTTGCTCCGGAGCCCGGCCCGAAGGGTTGGCCCGACGCGGAGATCGTCGCGTTGCGCGATTGAATCCCCGCGGAGGTCATCTGGGAACGCTTTTGCTCGTCCCTCGGTCGGGAGGTTCGTGCAGGCATAAGCGGGGCTCTGTAACGCCAAATGAACTACATGAAGCCGTGATGGCTATCCTGCCGTGGAATCAACCGCGGGGGAGGCTGAGGCCCCGTTCAAATAAAGCCGAAGCGAGAAAACAGGAAAACATAAGTGCCTGTTTTGGAGAGGAATACGGCTAATCGCCAAAATCCTTGAGAAAAGTCTTGAATCAAAATCGGTGGCTCGCATGTTCCCGCCTCCCAACGCGAAGTTCGGTGCCGAAAGTTTCGGTAACGAAGTCAGCGAAGGGAAAATTAGGAACCCGTTCTTTGGTCATGTTTTTCCTGAAAAACATTTAGGAAAAGGTCTTGACGGAAGATCGGGAAAAACTCCTGATGTTCCTCTTCCCCACAGGGAAGGCTCTTTGAAATTTAATTTGTGCGATTGATTGGGACCCCCAATCAAAATTCAAAAATGGTGCTCTAACTTCGGTTAGGCATCTGGCATCAACTTCGGTTGATGCCGAGTATAGTAGTTCATGAATCACTAGGTTCTGAACTCTTTTCGGAGAGTTTGATCCTGGCTCAGA
>CAJAYO010000556.1 GCA_903948415.1 uncultured Opitutia bacterium
GGCGTCCCTGACCGTCCTCGCCACGGGCACAGGCCCGTTGACCTATCAGTGGCAGCGCAACGGCGCGGATTTGCCCGGTGCCACCGCCGCCACCTACACCGTTCCGTCGGCCTCGCAGGCCAATGTCGGGCTTTACCGGGTCAGTGTGAGCAACGCCGGCGGTTCCATTTTCAGTGCTGCCGTCCCCATTGACGTCGTGACGCGCGACCTCATCAACGTTTACGCCCGCGCCACCGTCGCGCCGCTCGGCAGCCTCGCGAGCAGCTTCACCGTCGAGGGGACCCAGCCCAAAACGGTGCTCCTCCTCGGCGTCGGCGGCACGCGCGCCGCCGCGGCGGGTTTTTCCGGCACCGGCGGGAATGCGGAGATTCCCCACCTCGCCGGGGTTGTCCCTGCTCCGACCGGTCTTGCCGACCCGCGCCTCACGCTGACCGATGCCTCCGGGACGCAGCTCGCCCTCAATCAGGACTGGGGGACGGCGCCGAATCTCGCTGCGCTCACCGCGGCCGCGGTCCAGGTCGCCGCGACACCCGGGCTCACGGCCGCGGGCGAGGGAGCGCAAGACGCCGCGATCTTGCTGACCCTCGCGCCCGGGACCTACCACGTGAAGCTCGACGGGGCCGACGGTGGCGGCGGCGCCGCGCTCCTTCAGGTCTACGACGCCGATACCGACGGGCGTCCGCGTCTCGTGATGTTCACGCTCCGCGCGACCGTGGGTGCCGGCGACCAGGTCGTCACGGTCGGCTTCACGCTCGACGGCACGCTGGAGAAGAACGTGTTGATCCGCGCTCTGGGCGAATCGCTCGGCTCATCCCTGGGCGTATTGGCCGATCCCGTGCTCCTGCTCTACCGGGGCAGCTCCTTCGTGGTTCGCAACGACGACTCGTATTTTTCGGAGGCTGGGCTCCCGGCCGCGTTTACCCAGGTCGGTGCCCGCCCGACCGGCGGCACGCTCGACTCCACCCTCGTCTCGACGGTTACACCGGGGGTCTACACCGTGCAGATCTTGCCGTATTCCTCGGGCGATTCCGGCACGGTGCTCTTCGAGCTCTTCGCGGCCGACCCCCAACGCGCCGCGACCCTTGGGCCCGTGATCACCTATTTGGCCGCCGATCAGATTGGCCTCCAGGGCCAGAGCGTGGAATTCGGCGTTGTCGCCGTGGCCAAACCCGCCGCGACCTATCAGTGGCGCAGGGACGGCGTGCCCTTGCCGAATGCCACCCATCCGGTCCTCCGTCTCGACAACATCCAGCCGACCGACATCGCCAACTACGACGTCGTCATCACCAGCGGCACGGCGAGCGTCACGAGCCCCGCGCGCACGCTGAAGCTGTTGCCCGAATTTCACTCGGCCGATTCCGACCGCGACCGCCGCATCGGTCTGATCGAACTCACCCGGATCATCCAGTTCTACAACCAGCGCATCGGCACGGTCCGCACCGGGGAGTATCACACGCTGGCCGGCACGGAAGACGGGTTTACGCTCGGGCCCGGCGCCGTCATCACGCCCCACGCCGCCGATTCCAACCGCGATGGTCGCATCGATATCTTCGAGCTCACCCGCGTGATCGAACTCTACAATTTTATGAACGGCTCGGTTCGCACCGGCAGCTATCACGCGGCGGTGGGCACCGAGGACGGTTTCGCGCCCGGCGTCGGCGTGAATCAGGCGGACCGCCCCCCGAGCCTGTAGCCGGCCGTGGCGTCGTCCGCTCCGGCCCACGCTCGGGCCACCCGATGGCTCCAGCGCGGGGCGTTTACTTCTTCCACACGTCGCCGACTTCGCCGCCGAACCAGCGCGTCGTGATGACTTTTTGCTGCGTATAAAACTGTACGGCTTCTTTGCCCTGGATGTGGAGATCGCCGTAAAACGAATCGTCCCAGCCGGTGAAGGGAAACATCGCCATCGTCGCGGGCACGCCGACGTTGATGCCGACCATGCCGGCCTTCAC
>CAJAYO010000557.1 GCA_903948415.1 uncultured Opitutia bacterium
AGGATCGAGCGGAGGGGCTTGAATCGGAGTGTGTTCATATGGTTGGACGCGACCACCCATGAGCAAAATCGATGCCGCGCATGAATCTCATGCGGGATTTTCCAATAAATTATGACAGCACGTCGCTTCCGCCCGGTCGGCAGCGAGTTGCGTAATTGCTCCGCGTCCCAAAAATGGGGCCGGACCCACGCGGGATCCGGCCGTCGGAGCCGCACGGGCTGCTTCCGGCGCCGGCGACGTCAGAGGGCGGATTCGCCGCGCTCGTCCGTGCGGATGCGCACGGCCTCCTCCAACGGGAGCACGAAGACCTTGCCGTCGCCGATCTTTCCGGTGCGGGCCCCCTTCACCAACGCCGCGACGACGAGCCCCACGATCTCGTCCGCCACCGCCACCTCAATTTTTACTTTCGGCAGAAAATCCACCGTGTATTCGCTGCCGCGATAGATCTCGGTGTGGCCTTTTTGGCGACCGAAGCCTTTGACCTCGGTCACCGTCATGCCCTCGACGCCGACCGCGGCGAGGGCATCTTTTACTTCCTCAAGTTTGAACGGTTTGATAACGGCGGTAATCAGTTTCATGGGGAGGGATCAAATGTTGCTGGCGTCGTGAATATAGCCGTGTTCGCCATGGTCGGTCTGGTCGAGCCCTTCCTGTTCCGCCTCGATCGTCGGTCGCAGACCGAGCGTCGCCCGGATCGCCCACGCGATGAACCATGTCCCGCCGACCGCCAGCACCAAGGTAACGCCCATCGCTTTCAACTGCGCCAGCCACAACGTCTGGCCCACCGAATCCTTGAGATTGTTCAGCAGGTTGCCGTTCACCGCGGCATCCGCAAACACGCCCGTCAACACCATGCCCACGGTCCCACCCACGCCGTGGACGCCGAACACATCGAGCGCATCGTCGTAGCGCAGCCAGCTCTTGAGTTTCGTGCAGGCGAAAAACGGCACCGCGCCCCCCGCCAGGCCGACCCAGATCGCCGACGTGGCGTCGATAAACCCGCAGGCGGGCGTGACCGTGACCAACCCCGCGACCGCCCCCGAGCAAAAGCCGAGCACACTGGCCTTGCCGCGCCAGAAATACTCCAGCGCCGCCCACGTGCCCGCCGCCACCGCCGCCGCGAGTGTCGTGGCCAGGAACGCGCTGCCCGCGATGCCGTCGGCCGCCAACGCGGAGCCCGCGTTGAAGCCATACCACCCGACCCAGAGCAATCCCGTGCCCAGCATGCACAACACCAGGCTGTGCGGCGGCATCGGCGTCTTGCCGAAGCCCAGCCGCGGCCCGACCATGATGCACAGCGTGAGCGCCGACCACCCCGAGGCCATCTCCACCACGAGGCCGCCGGCAAAATCGATGGCCTTGATCGACGCCCCCGCATTCGCGAGACCGTTCATGTAACCATTCGAGCCCCAAACCATGTGCGCCAGCGGACAGTAGACGACCAGGACCCAGAGTAGCGTGAAGAGCAGCACCGCCGAAAACTTCATCCGCTCCACCACCGCGCCCACGATCACCGCCGGCGTGATGATCGCGAACATCAGTTGAAACATCGCAAAAACGTTGTGCGACACCCAGAAGGAGTAGAGCGGGTTGGGCGCGCCCCCGACGCCCCGCAGAAAGAAAAACTCCGAGCCGCCGAGAAAGGGGCTTTGGAAACTGGTCCCAAAGACCAGGCTGTAACCGACCGCCCACCACAGCACCGTGACCACGCTCGTGATGCCCAGGCACCACCCCATGATCGACAACACGTTCTTCGCCCGCACCAGGCCGCCGTAAAACAGCGCGAGCCCCGGCAGCGTCATGAACAGCACCAGCGCCGCACTGACCATCATCCACGCATTGTGGCCGGGGCCGGCAGAGTTGCCTGCCGGCGTAGCCAAGCCCGCCGGAATCGTGCCCCGGGCATCCCGCAGCGCCGCCGACGGATCGGTGTTGGCCACATAGGCTTCGAGGCTCGCGAGCCGCTGCTCAACGGTCGGCGCGGGCGGGGTCCCCTTCGGCGCACCGGGAGCGCTGCCGTCGGCTCCCGCCAAAGCCAGCGCCAGCCAGAGAAAAATCGTGATAATTGCGAAACGGCGAACCGAAACACGGGGAGTGATCATGGGGCCCGCCAAAATCAGTAATTTTTTTCATGCGAGTCACGCCTTAGATGAGACCGTTTCGGCAGATTTATGACAACCGCCGACGCAGCCCTCACTCGCGGACAAAAAAAGGCCGGGACCGAAAATCGGACCCGGCCATAAAACGTGAAACAGGGCTGACGGCCTCGCCGGGGCTTACACGGCGGAGTCACCACGCTCATCGGTGCGGATACGCACCACTTCCTCGAGCGGGAGGACAAACACTTTGCCGTCGCCGATCTTGCCGGTCTTGGCGGACTTGACGATCGTTTCGACCGCTTTGCCGACCGCGTCATCGGCCACGGCGATTTCGATTTTCACCTTCGGTAAAAAATCGACCGTGTATTCGCTGCCCCGGTAAATTTCGGTGTGACCCTTCTGACGACCGAAGCCTTTGACTTCGGTTACGGTCATTCCCTCGATGCCGGCTTCGGCGAGCGCCTCCTTCACTTCCTCGAGCTTAAAGGGCTTGATGATGGCGATGATGAGTTTCATGCGGGTGAGTTGGTTGGAGACTGGCTGTGTTTTAGTTTTCCCGACCACGGGCGCAAGCAATGATCCTGCGCCTGCCGCCGGAGAGCGGAACGACGGTTGAGCAGATGTCCCGCGCAACCGCGGCGACCGATCGACTTTAGCAGAGCCTATGCCAAGCCGGGCCGGCGCGCGGCCCCGCCCGCGCCGGCAAGAACCGCGCGCCGGGCTCTTATTCCGGCATCACCACCGCGATGTGCAGCTCTTTGAGCTGCTTCGCCGTGACGGGCGTCGGACTCTGCGCCATGAGGTCCTGGCCCTTTTGCGTCTTTGGAAACGCGATGACGTCGCGGATGCTCGTCGTGCCGCACAACAGCGCGCACATGCGGTCGAGCCCAAACGCGATGCCCCCGTGCGGCGGCGCACCATAGGTGAAGGCCTTCAGCATGTAACCGAACCGACTCTCGACCACATCGGCCGGAATCTTCAGCACGTCTTCGAAAACTTTCTTCTGCAGCGCAGGCTGATGGATGCGGATCGAACCGCCGCCCAGTTCCATGCCGTTCAGCACGACATCGTAATGCTGGCCGCGCACTTTCTTCGGGTCGCTGTCGAGATACGCCGCGTCCTCCGGCACCGGAGCCGTGAAGGGATGGTGCGTCGCGACGTAGCGGTTCTCCGCCTCGTCGTGGCTCATCAACGGAAAATCGATCACCCACAAAAATTTCCAGTCGTCGTGGCGGATCGTCATCTTCCCGCGCTTCACGAGCAGCGCCGCCGCTTCCAGGCGGATGCGGCCGAGGATCGCGCACGCTTTTTCCCACGGCGCCGCCGCGAAGAAAATCATGTCGCCGTCGGCCACGCCGAGCTGCGCCGTAAGCGCGGCCTTCTCGGCCTCGGAGAAAAATTTCACGATGGGCGATTTCCACTCACCGGCCTCGACCTTGATGAAGGCGAGCCCCTTGGCCCCGAGCGATTTTGCGATCTCCTCGAGATTCTTGAGCTCACCCTGCGTGAGATCGGCGAGCCCCTTGGCGTTGATCGCCTTGATCGCACCGCCGCCGGTGGCCGTCGAGGCAAACACCTTGAACCCCGAGGTCTTGAACAACTCGGTGAAGTCCACGAGTTCGAGGCCGAACCGCACGTCGGGCTTGTCCACCCCAAAGCGGTTCATCGCCTCGTGAAAGGGCATCCGCAGAAACGGCGTCTGAATGTCCGTCCCGAGCACGTCCTTCCACAGCTTCTTCAGCATGCCCTCGAACAGCGCGTAGATGTCCTCGCGCGTCACGAACGAAGCCTCGACGTCCACCTGCGTGAACTCCATCTGCCGGTCCGCCCGCAAATCCTCATCGCGGAAGCAGCGCGCGATCTGAAAATATTTCTCCACGCCGGCCACCATCAGGATCTGCTTGAATTGCTGCGGCGACTGCGAGAGGGCGTAGAACTGCCCCGCGTGGATGCGCGACGGCACCAGATACTCGCGCGCGCCCTCCGGCGTGCTCTTGAACAACGCCGGCGTCTCCACCTCGATGAACTCCTGGGAGTCAAAATAGTCGCGGATGGACTTCGCCGCCTTGTGGCGCACCTGGAGATTCTTCCGCATCTTCGGCCGGCGCAGATCGAGATACCGATACGTCAGACGCAGATCCTCGTTCACCTTGTCTCCGCCCACATCGTCGAGCGGAAACGGCGGCGTGTCGGAAAGATTGTGGATCGTCAGCTCCGTCGCATCGACCTCGATCCCGCCCGTCGGCAGCGAGGCGTTGACCGTGCCCTCGGGCCGCGTGACGACCCTGCCCACCACGCCGATGACCGACTCCGGCTTCAGGTGGGCCGCCTGCGCGCCGAGCGCCGGGTTCACATTCGGGTCGAACATGACCTGCGTGATGCCTTTGCGGTCGCGCAGATCGATGAACAAAATCCCGCCGTGGTCGCGGATGGAATCCACCCAGCCGAGAAGCGAGACGGTCGCGCCGAGATCGGCAGGGGTGAGCTGGGCACAGTGATGGGAGCGGTGCATGGTCGAAAAGAGTCGGACACAAGAACGCACCCAGTGAAGGGTGCGCAAACAGATTCTCCGGCCGAAAAACCGGCCGCCTCAGCCCACCACGAGGCTCTCGCCCGTCATTTCCGCCGGCTTCGGCAGCCCCAACAGATGGAGCACCGTCGGCGCGATGTCGGCCAGCCGCCCGAGCGGACGCATCTGGGTTTTCCCCTGGGCGAAGCCGTCGCCCACGACAAACACCTCCACAAGGTTGAGCGTGTGCGCCGTGTGCGGGCTGTGGGTCGTCGGATCCCACATCTGCTCGGCATTGCCGTGGTCCGCACAGATCACCGCGCGCCCGCCGACACTCTCCAGCGCCGCCAGCAACTCGCCCACGCCCCGGTCCGTCGCCTCGACGGCCTTGACGGTCGCGGGCAACGAGCCCGTGTGCCCCACCATGTCCGGGTTCGCAAAGTTCACGACCACGAGACCGAACTTCCCGGACAAAATCGCCGCCTTCGCCGCCGCCGTGACCTCGGCCGCGGACATCTCGGGCTGCAGGTCGTAGGTCGGCACCTTCGGGCTGGCCGGGCACGCGCGCTCTTCGCCGGGAAACGGATCCTTGCGGTAGTTGTTAAAGAAAAACGTCACGTGCGGGTTCTTTTCCGTCTCCGCGCAGCGGAACTGCCCGATGCCCGCCTCGCTCACGACCTTGCCGAGAATATTCTTCAACGCCTCGGGTTTGCCCGAAATCACGTGCACCGGCAGCCCGGCCTCGTACTCGGTCATCGTCGCGTAATACAAATCGAGCTTCGCGCCGCGGTCGAACTCCTTGAAGCCATCGATCACAAAGGCCCGCGTGATTTCGCGCGGGCGGTCACCGCGGTAATTATAGAAGAGCACCGCGTCCCCGTTCGCGAACGTCGCCAGCGGTTTCCCGTCGGCGCCCACGATCCACGTCGCCGGCACAAACTCGTCGCCCTTTTGCGTCTCGCTCAGCGGATGCGCGTAGTAGTGCCCGACCGCCTCCGTCGCGCTCGTGGCCGTCGCCATCGCGGCGCGCCCCGTGAGCATGTCGTAGGCCTGCTTCACCCGCTCCCAGCGGTTGTCGCGGTCCATCGCCCAAAAGCGCCCGCACACCGTCGCGATCGTGCCCACTCCGATGGCCGCACACTGCGCCTCGACCTGCTTGATGTAGCCGAGCCCGCCCGAGGGCGGTGTGTCGCGGCCGTCCGTGAAACCGTGGATAAACACCTGGTCCTTGCGCAGCCCGTCTTCCTTCGCCTGGCGCAAAATCCCATACAAATGCTCCAGCATGCCGTGCACCCCGCCGTCCGAGATGATGCCCATCACGTGCAACTTCGCCGTCGGCGACGCCTGTACGCGCGCCACCGCCGCGCGCCACACGGGATTGTTCGCGAGCTGCTTCTCGGAAAACAGCTTGTTCAGGCGCACCAGCTCCTGATCCACGATCCGGCCGGCGCCGATGTTCTCGTGCCCGACTTCGGAATTGCCCATCTGGCCGTCGGGCAGGCCGACATCGAGACCGCTCGCCGAAATCAGCGAGTGCGGATAGCGCGCGTGCAGCGCGTCGTCGCACGCTTTCTTGGCGAGAAACACCGCGTTGGTCGGGTTGAGCGTGGCGTCGGGATTCTTCCCCCAACCATCACGGATTACGAGGAGCACAGGCGGGCGCGAAGTCGTCATAGAAATTGGATGACACCACCGATGACCGGGGAAACACCCGGACAAAAGGCAAAAAACACTTCCCGCCCAACTCGTCGGCCCGGTCAACCGCCTCCCGTCGCGGTTGCCGGCTTCCTCGCCCCCCGCCACCCCGGTCGCCGCCTCGCCCGCACCCGTCCCGCCGCGACCGCACCTCCTTCGCGCCACCGTTTGACAACGGGTGGTTTCTGCGGACGAATCTCGCCTCATGCCCAAACGCGCCGTCCTCCTGCTCAACCTCGGTTCACCCGACTCCACCGCGGTCCCGGATGTGAAGCGCTACCTGCGCGAATTCCTCGGCGACGATCGCGTCATCGACAGACCCGCCTCCGCCCTGCTCCGCGGCGTCCTCGTCAACGGCATCATCATCCCGTTCCGCGCGAAAAATTCCGCGCACGCCTACTCCACCATCTGGACCGCCGAGGGTTCGCCCCTGATCGTCACCAGCAAGCTCGCCCGCGCCGCCCTGCAAAAGCGCCTCGACGCCCCGGTCGACCTCGCGATGAATTACGGCAACCCGTCCATCCCCGACGCGCTCCGCCGCTTCGTCGCCGCCGGCATCGAGGAACTGCTGCTCTTCCCCCAATACCCCCACTACGCCATGTCGAGCTGGGAAACCGTCGTCGCCAAGGTCTACCGCGAGGTCGCGAAACTCGCGCCGACGATGAAAGTCGAAACGGTGCAACCGTTCTATTCCGACCCCGACTACATCGACGCCCTCGTCACCGGCGCCCGCCCCTATCTCGCTCAGCCCCACGACCACCTGCTCTTCAGCTACCATAGCATCCCGCAGCGCCACCTGACCAAGGCCGATTCCTCCAAAGCCCATTGCCTCGTCGTGCCCAATTGCTGCACCACCTGCTCGCCCGCCCACGCCACCTGCTACAAGGCCCAGATCACCCGCACCACCCAGCTCTTCGCCGAGCGCGCCGGCCTCGCGCCCGACCGCTGGTCCATCGCCTTTCAGTCGCGCATCGCCGGCGAGCCCTGGCTCACCCCGTATACCGATTTCGAATGCAAGCGCCTCGCCGCCCTCGGCCGCAAACGCCTCCTCGTGATGACCCCCGCCTTCGTCACCGACTGCCTGGAGACCCTCGAGGAGATCCGCGTGCGCGGCGCGGAGGACTTCACCGCCGCCGGCGGCGAATCCTTCACCGCCATCCCCTGTCTCAACGATCACCCCGCCTTCATCGATTTCCTCGCCAAACGCTCCCTCGCATGGCTCCATAAAAATTAATTTGAGCGAGACTACCGCCAGTCGCAGCGCCCCCACCCCCGTCGTCGATCCCGCGCCCGCCGCCGTCTTGGTGCTCAACGCCGCCGGCTGCGTCACCGCCGCCAACACCTCCGCGCGCGCGCTCTGGCAGGCCGGCGAAACCGAATTGCTCGGCGAACCCTTCGCCACCCTCTTCGCCTTCGAGATCGTTTCCCCCGACCCCGAGTTCCTCGAGGCCCAGTGGGAGGCCCTGCTGATCAGCGCACTCGACCGCTCCGCCACCCTGTCCGCCCAGCCCCGCGAGGGCGCGCCCCGCGACGTCTGCGTGCGCCTCGAAAAAATCCTCGGCCCCGTCCCCGGTTACCTCGCCGCAATCCAGCCGCCCGCCCCACCCGCGGCCGCCCCGGACGGCGACGACACCGCCGCCGGTTTCGCTCTGCTCGCCGAAAAAGGCGCCGCCGGTTTCTTCGACCTCCGGCTCGCCGCCGGCCGCGTGCGTTTTTCTCCCGCCTGGAAAAAAATCCTCGGCTACACCGATGCCGAACTGCCCGACACGCTCGACACCTGGCACCAGCACATCCACCCCGAAGACTCCGCCGCCGCACCCGACAAGGTCGGTAAAAAACTCACCGTCGGCGCCCGCCCCTTCAGCGTCGAGTTCCGCATGAAACACCGGCGCGGCCACTGGGTGTGGATTCAGTGCATCGGCCTCCAGCTCGTGAGCGCCACCGGCGAACTCGAGCGCGTCGTCGGTCTCCATCTCGACATTACCGAGCGCAAAGAGCTCGAGGAAGACTCCCTCGCCAACGAGGCCCGGCTCCAGGACCTCAGCGGCGGCGGCCCCCTCGCCGCCTTCGAACTCGATTTCGCCGGCAAACTTTTCTGGTTCTCGCCCGCTTGGGAAAAACTCCTCGGCTACGCCGAAGGCGAACTCGCCCCCGCGGCCGCGTCCTTCACCGCCGCCCTCCCGCCCGAAGAGGCGGCCGGCGGCCTCGAAGCGTGGCTGCTCACGCGCGCCCCCGGCCAGGCCTCGTTCGTCGAGGCGGTCCGCTTCCGCGCCAAGGACGGCCGGCCCGTGCCCGTCCTCTTCGGCGCCCACCGCAGCCTCACCCGCAAACGCGACCTCGCCCGCGTCGTCGGCTTCGCCGTTGCCCTGCCCGCCGACCTCTCCCCGTCCGCCTCGTCCGACAGCCACGGCCTCCCGTCCGCTCTC
>CAJAYO010000558.1 GCA_903948415.1 uncultured Opitutia bacterium
GAGGCGCAGGCCGAAGCCGAAGTTGTCGGCGTAGTCGCGGGGATTGAAGTCGTAGGCGTTCTTGTTGACGAAACCGGCGTCGTAAAAGACCGCGGCGCGGATCGGGCTCACGATGTCCAGCGAGTATTCGGCGCTGAAGAAACCGTAGGTCTTGCCGCCGATCGGCTCGTTGAAGGAGTCGCGGGGAGAAACGTCGCGGAACTCGTAGCCGCGGAGAGTCGTCGGGCCGCCGAGGTAGAATTTGCTGTAGTAAGGCACGTCGGGGCTCTCGCCAAAGTTCTGAATGACACCGCCGCGCCCGATCAGCGCCAGCACCTGCGTCTGCGTCTCGAAGACGGGGAAGAACTGCGACCCGCGGACCTCCACGCTGTAATAGTTATTGATCTTGCTGCCACCCAGGGGACCGCCGGCGAACGCCGTGTTGATTTCGATGCGGTTGCCGGCGGTGGTGTTGATGATCTTGTCACGCGTATCGCGGAGGAGTTGGAAACTGACCTCGGACAGCGCGTTGTTGCCCGCCAAGGACTGAATGATCGACGAGGCGGAGGTCGAGACGTCCTTGATGTCGACGATTTTGTAGGTGTAGGCGAGCCGGCCCTCGACGAGTTCGAAGAGGCGCTTGCGCAGGTAGACCTCGGCGCCGGTTTCGACCTGGCTGTAGAACGAGCTGTTGTAGTCCGAACTGCTCCGGAAAATGCTGAAACCGAGTGCGAGCGCTTTCTGGAAGAGCCACGGTTCCTCGAAAGAAAGGACGGCTTCGCTGGAGAGCGAGCCCAGTTGGAGGCGGAGGCGGAATTTCTGACCGTCGCCCTGGAAGAAGGAGCGGCGGTTGAAGATGTCGAAATTGGACTGCGAGACTTCGGCGAACAACGTGGCGCGTTCGAGCGAGCTGAAGCCGGCGCCGAACGTGAGATTGCCCGTGCGGCCCTCTTTGACGGCGATGCGCATATTGCGGCGGCCGGGAATGTTGGTCTCCTGATCGGTCACGTTCACGTCCTCGAAAAAGCGCGTGTTTTCGAGGCGGAGCTTGCTGATCTTCATCATGACCTTGCTGAACACGTCGCCGGGGCCGAGCACGAGTTCGCGGAGGATGACGGTGCTCTTGGTCTTCGTGTTGCCCTCAATGACGATGGACTCGACGTTGAATTTTTCGCTCTCCTGGATCTGATAATCGATGTCGATATTACCAGTGGCGACGTTCGGTTTGCGGAGAATGCGGACATTGGTCTGGAGGTAGCCGTCCTTGCCGTAGAAGTCCTCCACGCGCTCGGTGTCCTTGTCGAGAAGGGAGGGCACGAAGACCATGCCACTGCGGATGCGGGCGACACGCTTCAGGAGGGTCGTGGCGAACAGTTTGTTGCCCGTGAAATTGATTTCGCCGACGCGGTACTGGCGCCCCTCGGTGAGGGTGATCGTGATGAGGAGCTTGTCGGGCGTCGGGTAGCTGAAAACGACCGTCTCCTGCGGGATTTCGATATCGAGAAAGCCCTGCTCGCGGTAGAAGTCGCGCAGCTTGTCGAGGTCGTCCTCGAACTGATCGTCCTTAAAACGGCCGGAACCGGTGAGCCAGGAGAACATCCACCATTTCTTCGTCTCCATCTCGCTCTTCAGCGCGCGGGCTTTGATCCGGGCGTTACCGACGAACTTGATGTCGGTAATTTTGACCTTGGCGCCTTCCTTGATCTTGAAAATGACGGTGCCGAAACCGCCGACGCGGTCGCGGTCGATGCTGTAGGTGACGGACACCTGATTGTAGCCGGCCTTCTGGTAAAATTCGATGAGCTTGCTGGCGTCATCTTTCACCTGGCGTTCATCGAGCGCGAAGTTGGGCCGGGTCTTCGCCTCTTTCTCGAGGCGGTTGCTCTTCATCTTGACGTTGCCCTCGAATTTGACGGCGAGGACGCGGTATTTCGGGGTGACCTCGACGACGAGATTCAGGGCGTTGCCCTCGCCGGCCTCCTGCTTGAATTCGATGAGTTCGAAGAGCCCGGTGCGATAAAGGGAGCGCAGGTCGCGATCGAGCATGTTGGCGTCGAAGTCGCCGCCCTCGCGGACCTGCATGTTGGCGCGGACGACCTGTTCGTTGACGTTGGCCGTGCCGACAAACTTGATCGTGATCGTGCCCGCCTTGAAGCTCGGGGCCTGCGGTTGCGGCTGTTCAGACGGAGACGGTTGGCCGGGCGCTTGAGCCCGGACCGGAGTTCCACCCGCTGCCACCAACAAGAGAATTGCAAGAAATGAGAAGGTGACCCTACGCACAGGGTTACTGATGGAAGTTTTCAAAGCGGGTAATGTCTCGAAGGAATGTAAGCTTTAGTTCTCCTACCGGGCCGTTTCGGGACTTGGCAACGATTAACTCGGCCGAGTCGGCGGCTACTTGGAATTTTTCGTCGGCGTCGCGGGGCCGGGCCAGCATGAGGACGACGTCGGCGTCTTGCTCAATCGAGCCGGATTCGCGCAAGTCGGCCAATTTCGGCGTGCGGTTCTCCTTTTCGGATGAGCGGTTGAGCTGGGATAATACAAGGACCGGGACGTTCAGTTCCTTCGCGAGCGATTTTAGTCCGCGCGAAGCTTCGGCGACCTGCTGTTCGCGGGGCATCTTGCTGTCGGTCGGGCTGAGCAACTGGAGGTAGTCGACGACGATAAAGCCGAGCGGGGTGCGCGAATGGATGCGGCGGGCCTTGGCGCGGAGCTGCATGATCGAAAGCGCGCTCGAATCGTCGATGAAAATAGGCGCCTTGGAGAATTCGTCGGCGGTCTGGACCAAACGGTTTTGTTCGTCGCCGTTTTTGGAGAGCAGGCCGTCGCGGAGGAGCTTCATGTTCACCCGCGCGCGGGAGCAGAGCATACGCAAGGCGAGCTGGGCAGCGCTCATTTCGAGGGAGAAGATGAGGCTGGCGACCCCCTGCCCTCTCAGCGGCATGGACGCCCCTTCGGCGAAGTTGAGGGCCAGAGAGGTTTTGCCCATCGAAGGGCGGGCCGCCAAGATGATCATTTCCTGGCGCTGAAAGCCCCACATCAGCGCATCGAGGTCCTTGAAGCCGGACGAGATGCCGGTGAGCTCGCCCTTCTTCATCATCATTTTGGTGATGACGTTCATCGCCTCGCGCGTGGGCTCGCGCATCTGCTTGGCGCTCTCGCTCACCCGATTCTGCGTGACCGTGAAGATCCGCGATTCGATCTGGTCGACAAACTCGTCGATGCCGCCCGAAAAGCCGTAGCAATCCTCGACGGCCCCGGTGGCCGAGCGGATGATCTCGCGGAGCAGGGCCTGCTCGCGGACCTTTTCGATGAAGTAACTGGCCTGGGCAGTGGTCGGAATGCGACTGCTCACCTGCGCGAGGAACGCGTAACCGCCGACGGTATCGAGCTGGCGCGACGTTTTCAGCTCCTCGGCGACCACCGAAACCTCGATCGGTTTCTGGGTGTTGTAGAGGTTGACCAGCACCTCGTAGATTACCCCGTGCTTCGGATCGTAAAACGACTCCGGCCGGATCCGTGCCTCCAGGCAACGGGAAAGCACGTCAGCGCCATCCAGCAGGCAGCAGGACAGCAGGTACTCCTCCGCTTCGAGGCTGTGCGGCAAGGAGCGTCCGACGGCGCCGGCGGGCGCCTCGGAACGACGGAATTTTTTGGGAGCGTCTTCGACCATACCGGGCGAGAGAGTCAGATGAGTCGGAGGCTGGGCGGCAACAGCAGGTTGCGACCAATTTTCCCCACCCTGTTCGCAAAAAGCACGAAGGCCGCATCCGGCGACGGACACGGCCTTCGGAATTGCGAAGACAGCAGCGGGATTACTTCCGGTCGGGGCGGTCGTAACGCCGGCCTTCGGGCTTGGGCGCTTCGGCGACGACGGCGGGCTCGATCGGGTTTTCCGACACGACGTCGAAGTTGACCTCGACGGAGACGTCGGCGTGGAGCTTCACCTTGACGGTGTGCTTGCCGAGAGTCTTCACCGGGACATGGAGGTGGATCTTTTTCTTGTCGATCGCGATGCCGGCGGCGGTGAGTTTTTCGTGGATGTCGGTGGCGGTGATCGCGCCGAACATCTTGCCGCCCTCGCCCGTCTTCACGGCGAACGCGAGGCTCGTCTTCTCGAGCTTCTTGCCGAGTTCCTGCGCGCCCGTGAGCTCGTCCTGCTCACGGCCGGCGCGGCGCTTCTTGAGCGCCTCGACGTGCTTCTTGTTGGCCGCATTCAACGTCACCGCGATCTTGCGCGGGAGGAGATAATTGCGGGCGTAGCCGGCGCGGACTTTGACTTGATCGCCTTCGCCGCCGAGACCTTCGACGGGTTTGACGAGGAGAATTTCTGTAGAGGCCATGATGTTTTCTGGTTAAAATGCTGCGCCGGAGCGCGGGTGGTGGGTTGCGGGTGTCACGACGGCCCTTGCCGCCGACGGCGCCATTGCTGGTGCCGCTCCAATGGTTAGTCTGAGATTAAAAAGGAACGTCTTCGTCGAGATTTTCCTGGGCGGCGGGCTTCGACGCCGCGCTGCGGGCCGGGGGCGAGTGGCGCTCGGGCGAGGCCGTCTGGTCGATGCCGGGTTCGGCGGAGCCGGGGGCGCCGCCGCTGCCGGGAGCGCCGCGGTTTTCGCCGAGGAACTGAAACTGCTCGAGGACGACCTTCATGCGGCTGCGTTTTTCCTTGGTCGTCTTGTCCTCCCACTGGTCGAGGCGGAGGCGGCCTTCGACGTAGAGCGGGCGCCCCTTGGTCATATACTTGGCGATGGTCTCGCCCTGTTTGCCCCAAGCCTCGACATCCACGTAAATGACTTCCTCACGCGTCTCGCCGGACTCCATCTTGAACTGGCGATTGATCGCGAGCGAGAATTGGCAGATCGGCGTGCCCTTGGGCGTGACGCGCAACTCGGGGTCGCGGGTCAGGTTGCCCATGAGCAAGACTTTGTTGAGGGACGGCATGGCGAGGGGCGGCGCGAGCGCCGGTTCAGGCCGACTGGATGAAGGTCCGGTAAACGCTGCTGTTCAACCGGAGACGCTCAACGAGCTGCGCGGGCGCGGCGGCCGGAGCGGCAAAGTTGACGTGGACGTAGGTCGCACCGGTCAGGCGCTTGTCCGTCACGCGGATGAAATCCTTCTTGCCGATATTTTCGACAGCGGTGACGTCGCCCTGGACGTCGGCGATGACTTTCTTCACGCCGTCGATGATTTGGTCGACGGTCTCTTCCTTGCCGCGATTATCGAGGATGAAGGTCGCGCGGTAGTTACGTTTGTTGGCGTTCATTTTGGGTCTCTGCGATTGAGCTGGTTCATGGCCGCCTCGGTGCCGCGGGAGAGCAGCAGTTCGAGGCCTTGCACGTGAGTGTCGAGTTTGTGAGTTAAGAGAGTCTGTTGATCTGAAGTGAATTTTCCGAGGACGAAGTCCGTGAGTTCCATCTGGGCGGGTTCTTTCGGGCCGATGCCGAGCCGGTAACGGGCAAACCCATTGCCGAGATGCTCGAGCAGGCTGGCCACACCGTTGTGCCCGCCGGCGCTGCCCGTGACCGAAACCTTGACGAGGCCGAGGTCGATCGTGAGATCGTCGTAAACGGCCGCGATGTCGGTGGGCGGAATCTTGAAGAAACGGGCAAAGGCTCCGACGGCGGCGCCGCTGGCGTTCATGAACGTCAGCGGTTTGATGAGCCAGCGGGTGCGACCGGGGGTGTCCCAGCGCGCGACCTCCGCCTCAAACTGCCCCACCTGTTTCCAGGCGAGACCGTGTTTTTTGGCGAAAGCGTCGAGCACCACCCAGCCAAGGTTGTGGCGGGAGGCTTCGTATTCGCGGCCCGGATTGCCAAGACCGGCAACGAGCGAGATGGACATGACTCAAAGAACATTCGCCAGAACCCCGCTGCGGTGAAGCAGCGGGGCGGCGGGGAAAAGAAACAAGAATTACTTCTTGGCGGGAGCAGCCGGTTTGGCCCCGGCGGCGGGAGCAGCGGGCTTGGCGCCAGCCGCGGGCGCGGCGGGTTTCGCCCCGGCGGCGGGAGCGGCAGCGCCCTCGGCGGGAGCAGCACCGGGAGCAGGCGCAGCGGCGCCCGCAGCGGGGACGGCAGCGGCGGCTTCCTGCACGATTTCGGCGACAGGCTCGACGCACGAAACGATCGGCTGACCCTTGAGGTCCATGAACTCGACGCCAGCGATGGCCTTGAGGCCGGAAATCTTGATCGTCTCTCCGACCTTGAGCTCGGTCACGTCAACCACCACCGCCTCGGGAAGATCCTTCGGCAAGCAGCGGACGCGGACCTGCTGGGTGTTGATCTCGAGCACGCCGCTCTGGTTCTTGACGCCGAACGATTCGCCGCTGACGCGGATGGCCACACGGATCTCGAATTTTTCGTCGGGCTTGACCTCCTGCAAATCGATGTGGAGGTATTTGTCGGTGATCGGATCGCGCTGGACTTCCTGCAGGAAGGAAAGGGCCTTCTCGGCCTTGTCGGCCCGGGCGAGTTCGATCAGAACAGCGCGGCCGGCGACCGATTTCAGGAGGCGAATAAACTCCGGACCTTCGACAGAAAGGGACTCCGGGCTGGTGTGCTTCCCGTAGAGAATCGCGGGGACGCGATTGACTTTGCGGAGGCGGCGGGAAGCGCTACGACCAGTCTGGGCGCGCGCGGTGACGTTTAGTTTGAACTGTAGGCTCATGTGATTTCGTTCCCCCTGTCACCCCGGAATTGAGGGCAGGCGTAGTGGAAAAGAGCGCTGAGGTGATACGATCGGCCGCCCTGAATGCAACCAAAACTTTGCCCCGCCGGAAAAATGAGCCCGCGCCGAACGGGCGGCGATCACGGCGGGCCCTCCCCTGCCCGGCCCACGCGGCGCGGTCGCGCCCGTCGGGTCCGATCCGGTTGGCTCAATTCGGAAGCGCGGTCTCGGCGGCAACAACCGACGTTGGGATGGGGGATTCGATCCAGGCGCTCGGCTCGCGGTGAACGGTTGGGGCTAAAGATTGGGGTACCGAGGGAAATCGGATGGCCCGGCGGACATAGTTAAGCAGAAACCCGTGGAACGTGCCGCGCGCTTCTTACGGTTCGGCGGTCGCACCTTTGCGGAGTTTGGGTGATCGCCTCAACGCCGGCTCGTAACAATCACTCCATTCGCGGCTGCCGCGCAGGCCCTGCGCGGTCGCCCGCCGCAATGGTTCGTCAGGGCGGGGCAGATAGGTGGCGGCATACCGCCGACGCGA
>CAJAYO010000559.1 GCA_903948415.1 uncultured Opitutia bacterium
CCGGGCGCACGTCTGCCGCAGGGCCTGCGTCGGACACGCCAACACCACGACGTCGGCGTCCGCCAGCACCGCCGCCAGATCCGCACTCACGGTGAGCGTCGCCGGCAGGCGAATACCCGGCAGATAATCCGTGTTCTCCCGCGAGACCGCCAAGGCCGCCGCCTGCTCGGCCCGCCTCGGCGCCAGCACCACCCGGTGCCCGGCGCGCGCCACGTGCAGCGCAAACGCCGTGCCCCACGCCCCGGCTCCGACGACGACAAAATTCATGGGAGCTGTTTGCCTGCGGAAACCGCGGAACACACGGAAAAAGACACGGGCGAGCCGAGGCTTCCGGGTGTTCCGGGTGTTCCGTGGGCCATCCGTGGCGCGGACCTTACTTCAGAAACGCCGGGATTTTCTCGCCCGCGATCATCTGCTCGAAGGTCTCGCGCGCGTTGATCAGCTCGAACGAACTGCCCTTCACGAGCACCTCCGCGGCCATGGGACGCGTGTTGTAGCGGTTCGCCATCGAGTAGCCGTAGGCGCCCGCACTCATGAAGGCCACGAGCTCGCCCTCGCCGACCTCCTGGATCTGCCGGTCCTTCGCGAAGCAGTCGCCGCTCTCGCAAATCGGCCCGACGATGTCGGCCACGAGCGCGCGGCGCGACGAATCGCGGTGCAGCGGGACAATCTCATGGTAGCTGTCATACATCGCGGGCCGGGCGAGGTCGTTCATCGCGGCGTCGACAATCAGAAAGTTTTTGCCCGCCCCGCGCTTCAGATGCTCGACGCGCGAGAGGAGCACGCCGGCGTTGCCCACCATGAATCGCCCGTGCTCGAGCAGAATCTTGAGGCCCAGGGGCTGGAGGAGCGGCACGAGCGCGGCGCCGTAGGTCTCCGGCGTGAGCGGCCGCTGCTCGATCGGTTGCGCGTCCCACCACGCCTGCTCGCCGCTCGCGAGGGCGTCCTTGTACACGATGCCCATGCCGCCCCCGATGGAGAAGTAGGTGATCCCATACTTCGCCTTCAGCTCGGCGGCAAAGGGCGCCACCTTCTCCACCGCCTCGACGAACGGCGCCACCGACGTGAGCTGGGAACCGATGTGCATCTGCACGCCCTTGATGGCGATGTGCGGATACTTCGCCGCCGCCTCGTAGGCCGCCGCCGCGTGCTTGAGCGGAATGCCAAACTTGTTGCCGCTCTTGCCCGTCGTGATCTTCGCATGCGTGTGGGCGTCGACGTCCGGGTTGATCCGGATCGCGATCGGCGCCTTCACGCCCAGCGTGCCGGCGACGTGGTTGATGCGCGCCAGCTCCGGCTCGCTCTCGACATGGAAGGCAAAGATCCCGTTCTCCAGCGCCAGCCGGATCTCCGCCTCGGATTTGCCGACGCCGGCGAACACGCTCGACTGCACGTTGGCGCCGGCGGCGAGCACACGGCGGATTTCGCCCCCGCTCACAAGGTCGAACCCCGCGCCGAGGTTCGCGAAGTGGCGCAGCACCGCGATATTCGAGTTGGCCTTCATCGCGAAACACAGCTGCACGTCCAGCCCGGCAAGTCCGCGGGCGAGACGCGCGTAGTTGTCCGCCATCGTCGCCGCGCTGTAGACGTAGGTCGGGGTGCCGTAGAGCTTGGCCACGGCGGCAAGTTCAACGGATTCGCAGTGCAGCGTGGGGCCGGAGTATTGGAAGTGATGCATGGTGGGAGGAGGGCGTTCGGAAAAAAGACGTGAAAGACACGACCGTAGCGTGTTTCCCCTTGAAAAAACGACACCAAATTTTCGAGATGCCCGTGTGCTCCGTGCGTTGATCCACTTCTGCCGCCGTCCCGCCCTCCGCTTCGGCCTGCGGCGCGATCCACGCGGGCGGTTTCGGGATCCGCGTTTCGCCAGTTTCATCGGGCAAAGCAACCGCACGAAGCTCGACACCGACTTTCACGACACCGTCCTCCGCGGCCGGAAGCTCATGAAAAACCTCTTCCGCCTCGCGCTCGCCGGGGGTTTGGCGTGGGTCGTGGTCGAAAGCGCCAAGGCCCTGTCGGTGTTCTGAGTTCCGTCCGCGCGACCCGCGGGCCGGCCGCGGCGGCGGCGCAAAAAAAGCGGCCCCCACGCGAGGCGTGAAGGCCGCTTCTCCAGTGCGCACCGGCGGGGATCAGGTCGCCAGTCCGAGGCGTTCGGTGGGCCGGGCCGGCACCGCGGTCTCGACCGACACCGGCCGGGCCGCGCGCCCATAATCGCTCAGGGCGATGGCGACAAAGCCCGCGGCAAACAGCGCCGACGTGGTGAGTTCAAAACTGGCGGACGACAGAACCAGCGCGACGAGCGCGGCGACGGAAGCGGAGGCAAGGACGGGGAGGGTTTTCATGGTGATGAACGTTTTCATGCCGAGAAAACCCCGAACGCTGCGGAAAGTTGCACCCAAGGCGCGCCCCCCGGCCGCACCTCCGACCTGCCCCGGGGTTTCCCGGTCAGGCCCCGCCGCCGTCGGAGCTGGCCGCCTCGGGCTGGAAGGCGCTGCGCAGCGTGGCACCGAGGTAGTCGCGGTTCATGCGCGCAATAAAATCGTGACTGATCGTCTTCGGGCACGCGGCGCTGCACTCGTATTGATTCGTGCAGTTACCAAATCCTTCTTCGTCCATGGTATGCACCATCGCGAGCACGCGCCGGTCTCGCTCGGCCTGTCCTTGTGGCAACAATCCGAGGTGGCCGACTTTGGCGGAGACAAAGAGCATCGCACTGGCGTTCTTGCACGCCGCGACGCACGCGCCGCATCCGATGCATTGTGCGGCATCCATCGCCAAGTCGGAAACGCCCTTCGGCACCGGAGCCGCATTGGCTTCGGGCGCGGAACCGGCGCGCGCGGTGATGAACCCGCCCGCCTGCATGATCTTGTCGAACGACGTGCGATCGACGACGAGGTCTTTGATCAGAGGAAACGCCGCAGCGCGGAAGGGCTCGACGACAATGATGTCACCGTCATGGAAACTCCGCATGTAGGTCTGGCAGGTCGCGATGCCTTTGCCGGGACCATGGGGCTTGCCGTTGATCGTCAGCGAACAGGTGCCGCAGATACCTTCGCGACAATCGTGCGCGAAGGCGATCGGCACTTCCCCTTTCAAGGTCAGCTCGTCGTTCACGACGTCGAGCATCTCGAGAAAGGACATGTTTGAATTCAGATCTTTCGCGGCGTAGTCCTTGAATTGGCCCAAGGCCTTGGGTCCGGCTTGGCGCCATACCCGGAGAGTCACGCTGATCGTGGAGGAAGAAGTTGCGGCGACCATGGAGAATGCGGGTTTGCGGCTTATTTGTAATTACGAACGCTCATCTTCACGAATTCGTAGTTGAGCGCTTCGACGTTGCGGACCGGGGCCTTGTCCAGGCCTTGGAATTCCCAGGCGGCGACGTGACCGTATTTTTCGTCGTCACGCTTGCACTCGCCGTCGGGATATTGGTGCTCCTCGCGGAAATGACCGCCGCAGCTTTCCTCGCGCGTCAGCGCATCGCGGCACATCAGCTCGCCCAGCTCGATGAAGTCGGCCACGCGGCCGGCCTGTTCGAGCGACTGGTTGAGCGTGTCGCCAGAGCCGGGGACATTGACGGTGGCGTGAAACTCTTCGCGCAGCGCAGGGAGCTTTTGCAGCGCCGACTCCAAGCCCTCTTTCGTGCGCGCCATGCCGCAATGATCCCACATGATCTTGCCGAGTCGCTTGTGGAAGTGACTGACGGGCTGTTTGCCCTTGGTACCGAGGAAACGCTTCGACATCCCGGTTACGTTCTCTTCGGCCGCCTTGAACTCCGCTGCGTCAATCGACGGACGCGAACCGGCCTTTTGACCAGCCAGGTAATCGCCGACCGTATACGGAATGACGAAGTATCCATCGGCGAGACCCTGCATGAGCGCGCTGGCGCCGAGCCGATTGGCCCCGTGGTCGGAGAAGTTCGCCTCGCCCAGCACGAAAAGACCAGGCACGTTGGACATCAGGTTATAATCCACCCAGAGGCCGCCCATCGTATAGTGCACGGCGGGATAGATGCGCATCGGAGTCTTATATCCGCTCTCGGCTGTGATCTCGTGATAAATATCGAAGAGATTGCCATAGCGCTCCCGCACGCCGTTTTCACCGAGACGTCTGATCGCATCGGAAAAATCAAGGTAAACGCCCAACCCGCTGGCTCCCGCGCCGCGGCCTTCGTCGCACACGCGCTTGGCCGCGCGCGAAGCGATATCCCGTGGCGCAAGATTGCCAAAACTCGGATACAGCCGCTCCAGAAAATAGTCGCGGTCTGCTTCAGAGATCGTGTTGGGATCTTTCTTCGCGTCGTCCTTTTTCTTCGGCGCCCAGATGCGGCCGTCGTTGCGGAGCGACTCGGACATCAGCGTGAGCTTCGACTGGTAGTCGCCGCTGACCGGAATGCACGTCGGGTGAATCTGCGTGTAGCAAGGATTCGCCATGCAAGCGCCGCGCTTGTAGGCGCGCCAGATGGCCGTCGCGTTCGATTGGCGGGCGTAGGTGGACAGATTGAACACGTTGCCGTAGCCGCCGGTCGCAAGGATCACCGCATCGGCGGTGTGGCGGGTGATCGCACCGGTGACGAGGTCGCGAATGATCACGCCCTTCGCGTGGCCGTTGACCACGACCAGATCCAGCATTTCGGAATTCGTGTGGAGCTCGACGAGCCCTTGGCCGACCGTGCGGGAGAGTGCGGAATACGCCCCGAGGAGGAGTTGCTGACCCGTCTGCCCGCGGGCGTAGAACGTGCGGGAAACCTGCGCTCCACCGAAGGAGCGGTTCGCCAGCAGGCCGCCGTACTCGCGGGCAAAAGGCACGCCCTGCGCGACACACTGGTCGATGATGTTGGCGGAGACCTCGGCGAGACGATGGACGTTGGCCTCGCGGGCGCGGTAATCACCGCCCTTGATCGTGTCGTAGAACAGGCGGTAAACGCTGTCGCCGTCGTTCTGGTAGTTCTTCGCGGCGTTGATGCCGCCCTGCGCGGCGATCGAGTGCGCGCGGCGGGGGCTGTCGTGAAACACGAAGCACTTCACCTTGTAGCCCATGTCGGCGAGCGACGAGGCGGCCGAGGAGCCGGCAAGGCCGGCCCCGACGACGATCACTTCGTATTTCCGCTTGTTGGCGGGATTGACGAGCTTGATGTCCACCTTGTGCTTGCGCCACTTGTCGGCGAGAGGACCGGAGGGAATTTTGGAGTCGAGCGTGGCCATGGCAGAAGTGTTTTAGCGTTGGGCCGTGGCGGCGACCTTGGCGGTCTGCGGCCGGAGTTTACCGGCGAGCACGGCGCCGGGGATGGCGAGATTGCCGAGGAAGTAGACGACGCAAAGGGCGAGCGCCGCCTTGTGCAGGAGCCAGGACCACTTTGCATTACGCAGACCGAGCGATTGGAAGAGGCTGTTGAAACCGTGCAGGAGGTGAAGGCTCAACAAGCCGACCGCGACGATGTAGAAGAGCGCAACGACTTTGTGCTGGAATCCAAGGATCACCATGCTGTGGACATTGGCGACATCGGTGCCGGCCTTGACGACCGTGAATCCGGCCACCCGATAATCGTTCTGCATCACGTAGTGGTTGAGCGGCGCAGTTTCCTTGAAGGTCTCCGTCTGCACGACGCCGAGCGTGAAGTGCGCAAGGTGATAGACGAGAAACGCGAGGACGATTACGCCGGTCCAGCGCATCGCCCGGGAGGCGAACGTCGCCTGGATGGTGTGTTTGAAGCCGTAATCGCCTCCGCGCGCCCGCTTGTTTTCCAAGGTCAGCACGGTCGCCGCCCAAATATGGAGCAACGCGGCCGCGATCAGACCGATCCGGGCCACCCACAGCAGCGGTCCGAGCTGGTGGAGGAATTGGGCGTAGCCGTTGATATGATCGGGATGCTGGAAAATCTGGAGATTGCCGACGAGGTGACCGACCACAAAGCCGATCAGGATCACGCCGGTGAGCGCCATGATGATTTTCCGGCCGATAGAGGAGCCGAAGAAAGAGCCAACGAGGTTCATCGCAAAAAGAGAGGAGGGAAGCGCAGGACGGGAGTGGGGGAAATTCGATTACCGGTCCGACGAAGTAAAGGGACGCGTGCCCCAACGCACGCACAATTAGCGAACCTTACCTTTTTTAGAAGGCCGGGACGTAGAACCGGGCCGGCCCACGCCCTCCGACTAGCGCGCGAGCGGCTTCAACAGCGCGAACTTCCCGCTCGCGGCCGGGGCGATGAACTTGCGGCGAAACGCGTTGACCCGCGCGCCGCCCCCCAACAGCCGCGCCAAGGCCGTCTCGACCTCGCGGTGCGCCGCCGTCTCGTCGGCCACGTAGTGGAAATCCCACCGCGTCTCGCCCGTCTGCACGAGCGAGTAGTGCCAGCACACGAAACTCTCCGGCAGCGCCGCGTCCACGTCCGTCGGCGAGACCAGCGAACCGTCGGCGCGGAAAAACAGGTTGCCCTCGCGCCCCAACAGCCGAAAGCCGGTCGGACATTTCTGGACGATGTCCCCGGTGTGGTAGCGCAGCAGCGGCATCGCCTCGCGGTCGCGCGTCGTCACGTAAATCTGATACACGTCCGGCAGGCCCGCCCGCCACGGCACGAGCTCGATAAACGCGTTGGCATCGATCCCCTGCGAGTTGTCCTTGAAGGCCTCGCCGACGAACAGGTAGCCCGCCTCGGTCGAACCGTAGAGATCCACCTGGGCCGCCGGGAACACCTCGGCGATGCGCCGGCCGTGCTGCGTGCTCGCCTTGCCGTAGGTGAGGATCACCGCCCGGATGCTCGGCACCGTCACGCCGCGCTTCTTCGCCGCGCGCGCGAGCAGAGAAAGATACACCGGCTCGCCTTCGATCACCTCGGGTTTCGTCGCCTGCAGTTCCCGCACGATCCGGTCCCATTCGCCCTCCGGAAACGCGAACGGATCGCTCGAAAGGTTCAGGTAGACCACGCCGTCAAAGTAGCGGTGCGGGAACGGATGGTCCTCGTAGGGACACAGGTTGCTCGAACAGCCGACCGGCGCGAGGACGCACTTGCGATACGGGCGGCCGGCAAACTCGCGCAGAATCGGCGAGGCCCGATACGCCCGCTCGGTCTGCGCATTCCACCAGCCTTCCTCCATGATCACCGTCATCGGCGACTGCGTGGTGCCGCCCGTGCTCTCGTATTCGAATTTCTTTTCCGTCAACCCGCGCTCGACGACCGCATAATCCGCGAAAAACGCCTGGTGTCCGCGCTCGACGATTTCCTTTTTGGACAGCGCCGGGATTTCGCGGTAACAGGACCAGCGCAGCGGCTCGTTGTGCAGCGGAAAGCGCTGCCCGTAGAGCGGACTGCGGTCGTAAATCTTCCGCAGCTCCCGCTCCAGCGCCGGCGGCACCAAACCGGCCGGCGCGGAACCGAGGGTCTCGGGAGTATTGGTAAAGGTGGGGACGGGCATCGGCGGAGTGCAGCTCAGGTAAGGGGCGGATCCGACTAAGTCAAACGGACCGCGGTCGCGGCGCCCGCCCGGCGGGCCAGCCAGTCGGGTTCCAGGAAAAACAGCGCGCTGAGCACGAGCGCATGCGTGATGCCTCCGGCCCGGGCGTGCGCGAGCACCTCGTCCACCGGCACGGTCGTCACCTCGATTTCCTCATCCGCGTCCCACTCCAGCGCGGCCGACTGCACGGCATCCTCGACCAGGATGAAATGACAGCGGTTGGACTGGATCGCAGGATTCGGATTGACGGTACCGAGCAAGCGCGCCCGGGTGCCCGTGAAGCCCGTTTCCTCGCGCAATTCGCGCAATCCCGCCTCGATCGGATTTTCGCCCGCCTCCATCACGCCGCCCGGAATCTCCAGGGAAAATTCATCGATCCCAAAGCGGAACTGCCGCACCAGCACAAGCCGGCCTGCGGTCGTGAGCGCGAGGACGTTGCACCAGTCGGACGGCGCCACGACGACGAAGTCCTTCTCCGTCCCGCGCACCGGGTGCCGGTAGCGCACGCCGAGCAAGTCGAGCACGCGGGTCTGCGCCACCGTCGTGGAGCCGAGTTTTTCCCACCGGGACGGCCGGCGGGACGAAGGGGCGATGCTCATGGAGTCGTTGGGGGAAAACAAAAAATGCCTCCGGGCCGCGAGGCAGGGAGGCATTGGCACCACGCGCGGGGCGCGGGAAATTATTTCTTCGGGAGCTTAACTTTTTGCCCGACCTTGAGCTTGGTCCAGTCCACACCGGGGTTCACCGCCTGCAGGTCGCCCAAGGAAACGCCGTTGGCCTTCGCGATCTTCGCGCCGCCATCGCCCGCCTTGACCACGTATTCGCCGGGACCGGCCACGGCCGGACCGCTCTTGCCGCCCTTTTTATCCGCCGCAACCGGGGCCGGCTTCTTGGCCGCTTCCTCGAGCTTGGTGATCGCACCGCGGAGATTGCCAAGCTCGCCACCGACCTGGTTAAACGCATCCTGCGTCGAGCGCGTGAGGCCCGCGAGTTCCTTGGCGGTCTTTTCGGCCACTCCGGCCGCGGTCTCGGCCTGACTCTTGACCGTGTCGACCAAATCCACTTTCGCCTGGTGTTCAGCGAGGGTCTTGTTGACCTTCGAAATTTGGAGCAGCGCGATGCCGCCGAGCAGCAGGCCGATTACGCCGACCACGATGCCGCCAACCGGAAGCATGCTGTTATTTTCGCGAGAAATGGTGTCCATGGATTGAAATGTGAAAGCGCAGAAGAAGGACAATCGCAGGGCGAGGCAAGCAGAGATTGCTCACAATCTCCCTCTGCAAACCCGCCCGCTCCGGTGGACGCGGAGCCAACGAAAACCGGCGGTTTCCAAACCTCGCCGGGATCGTAAACCCACGGAAAGCTTTCCGGTGCATGCCTAAATCGCCGGTGGCCGCACGCCGCCATTGACACGCCCGCGCTTCCCCCGTCCTCTTCGCAACTTCGGGGTGTAGCTTAGCCTGGTAGAGCGCCTGGTTTGGGACCAGGAGGTCGTAGGTTCGAATCCTATCGCCCCGACCATTTTCTGAAAGTATCCGAACTTAGATCGGATCGTTTAACGTCCGGGATAATATCCCGGGGGGCTTAAACGTAGTTCGGAGCCCCACGCGTCAAACGCTTCGGGGGCTCAGTTTGGAGTTTTGCACATGCGGCACGGTCGCAGTGACGCGGACTCGTCGGAACTGGGGTCGATCGCGCCAAGAGTTTCCCCTCCGAAAAAGGAGACGATCCGCACCTGGCTGGTTCTGCGGGCAAGAGTAGCGCCCGCCAAACCAGTGGCGGGGCGGTTAACAAACCCAAGCGTGAGTCCAGCTATGGACTTCCCCGAGGACCATTGGGGATGATGCAGGCACCCTCCATGATCAAGGCAGCGACCTCCACATCGGCAGCGATCGAGCGAATCGCCCGGGGACTGGAGTGGGCCGATGCGAAGTTTGGGGCCAAGAAGCTCGGGGTTCCGCTCGACCGCTTGGCCGTCTTGGTCGGTGTGCCGCGCTCAACCTTTTTTCGCCAGCAGAACGAGGGACGATTTACCGAGGCAGAAACGGAACACGTCATGCGGTTTGCGCGTTTGGGGCAGGTCGCCTGCGAGGTCTTCCGCAGCGAGGCGGGCGCGCGAGTGGTTGAGGACCTGATGAGGCGGATCCACGACGGTATTTTGGCCTAGGTATCATGCGGGTTTGGCGGACAGAAAAGTCCAGCTTCGCCCAGGGGGTGCGCTCCGGAAACGGCGCACGAATCGACGGTGGGCGCTGGAACAGCCCGGGGCGTCCGGCGATCGACTGCGCCGGCTCTCTGTCACTGGCGATGCTC
>CAJAYO010000560.1 GCA_903948415.1 uncultured Opitutia bacterium
CGTTGGCGGCGCGGAGGACGCGGCCGGCGGCGTCGCGCTGATAGTTGCGCGTGGCGTCGGTGAGCGGGCCCTCGGCGTTGATGTTGGTCTGCTCGGCGCGGAGGCCGCCGACGAGTTTGAGGCGGCGCCCGAACAGCGCGACGTCACCGCGCAGGAAGGCGGAGGACACGGCTTCCTCGGTGTGCTTGGAGTTGGTGACGGAGGCGCGGTAGCGGGCGTTTTCGTCGAAGGTGAGGTGCGTGGGGTTGGCGCGATAGTAATCGAGCAGACGGCTGGTGCCGACCCACTGGATACGCGGGAAACCGTAGGGGTGGGCGCGTTCGGACAACTCCGGCGCCCAGAACGGCGCCGCCGCGTCATCGGTGCCGACCGGGGTGGTGCTGGCGCGGCCGTCGCGGCCGACGAAACTGTAGGTGCGGTTGTCGTCCGCGCGGAGATCGCGTACGCCCTCGCGGCGGTCGAGCCCCGCCTTCAAGGTGACGGGCACGCGCCACAGGAAGTCGCGCCGCACGTTGGCGAAGAGGGTGCGCTGCTGGTCGTTGTTTTCGGGCTGGCCGCTGCCGGCGCCGGTCACCGCGTAGTTGTCGAGGCGGTAGGGATCGAGCGGGGTGCCGGTCGCGCCATCGGTCACGGTGATGCGGTTGGGGCGCAGGTAGAAAATATCGTCGAAGGCGACGGTCACGCCGGTGCGCCGCGCGCTGGTGTTGGCAAAGTAGCCGCGGTCGAGGTCGGCGCCGTTGTAGCGGGCGCGGGAGTAGCCGGCGCCGGCCTCGGCTTTCCAGACCGGTCCGTCGTGGCGCCAGCGGAGCGTGGGCATGTAGGTCTGGTTTTTGCGGTAGCCGCCGGCATTGCCGCTGACGAGGTCGCCCAAGGCCGTGGTGCCGCGGGTCGAGAACGGCGTGAAATTTCCGGGCAGCACGCCGCCCACATTGAAGGTGAGGGTCTGGCTGAGATAGTCTTCCTCGAAGCGGGAGGCCTGGACCGAGACCGAAAGCGTGTCGTGGCGCGCGAATTTGAAATCGAGCGTGGCGGCGAGGGAGTGGCGGGTGGTTTCCTTGAGGCCGCCGCGCACGGCGAACGAGGACAAATAGGGCCGGTCGGGCGTGGTGTGCGGAAACGTGGTGCCGTTGGTGACGGTCCCCGCTCCGCGCCACGTGCTGGTGACCTGATCCTGGCCGGCGAACTGGCTGGTGCGTCCGCCCGAGAGCGTGAAGCCGAACCGCTTGTTCACCGGCACGACCCACGAGAAGTCGAAGCCCGGGGGCGCCTTGCTGCGGCGATCCTCGCGCGGGCCGGGCGTGGCGTGGAGTTCTTTGCGATGGTCGCGCATCATCACGTAGACGCTGCCGTTGAAGACGGGCCGCGAGCGCTCGAAGGCGCTGCGCGGAACCATGTTCACCGAGCCGGCGAGGGCCGCGCCGGAGGTGTCGGGCGTCGGCGAAAAGGAAACCTCGACGCGCGAGATGCCGTTGATGGAAACCATGTCGACGGCGGAGGCGCGGGAGATGCCGCTGATCGCGGTGGCGAGGCCGAAGCCGTCGAGCGTCACCGGGACGTTGTCGGCGGGCGCGCCGTTGATGGAGATCTCGCGGGCGTTGCCGCCGGCGTACTCCATGGTGACGCCGGGGAGAAACTTGAGGAATTCGCCGACATGTCCCTCGGCGACGGTGCCGAACTCATCGGTGGCGACGACGGTCTTGAGGTTGGAGGCGAAGCGCTGCTCGTTGATCGCGATGGCGGAGGCCTCCATTTCTTTCGAGGAGGCGACGACGAATTGGCCGAGTTTCACGACCTCGTTGGGCGAGCCCCGCTGCCCGGCCGACGACAATTTGACGTCGTGTTGGGCGACCTGCGAGGGGGCGATGGTGACGGGGTCCGTTTGGAGCGTCATGCCGGTGTAGAACAGCTTTACCTGGGCAGTGCCCGCGGGCACGCCGTCGAGGCGATAGCCGCCGGCGGCATCGGTGAAGGTTTCGAGGGAGGTGCCTTCGACCGTGACGCGGACGCGTTCGAGAAAACTGTCGCCGGCGGCATTCGTGACGCGGCCGGTGATCGATCCGGTGGCGGTGCGGGCGGTTTGCGCCGAGCCGACGGAGACAAGCGCGGTGACGGCGGAGAGGGAGAGAAGGAGGGAAAGAGAGATGCGGAGAAGAGGACGGGGTAGGGGCATGGGAGAAGTGGGGACCGCGGACCGGTGCCAGTTGATGCGGGCTTGTTGGGTGTTGAGATCGACGCGAAAAAATCGTGGGTGACCGCGAGTCGTCGAGCAAGTCTCCGCGGAGCCGGAAAAGTCGGGAGCGGGCCGGCCCGGTGCGGAGCGCAGGGCCGCAGGCGCGATGCCTGCGGCCGCGGTCCGCTCGGGCGAACCAGGAAAGCGCTGCGGTCCAGGCGGTCGGCGTCGCGGCACCGCTGGAAGCGCGTGGTCCGAGCGGCGCGGCATTTAGACGAAAACCGGAAACAGTCATTGCTCAGGTGGGAACCGGGCGCGACGCTGGTTCAGCAATTGGTCAGCGTTTTCCCTACCCATGGCACGCGCCAAATCTTCCACCACCACCACCCGTCGCCTCGCCGTCATGAACCTCGCCCTGCGCGGCATGGAGGCCGACTTCGGACCCGAGCGCGCCAACACCTTCCGCCGCGACCTCCATCCTGACCTCCGCGCCGACTACGTCCTCGCCAGTGGCAGCATGTCCTCCAACCAATCCGGCGAAGGCGACATCCGCCGCGCCCTCATCGAGGCCGACCTCGTGGACTGCATGGTCGCCCTCCCCGGCCAGCTTTTTTACAGCACGCAGATTCCCGGCTGCCTCTGGTTCCTTGCGAAAAACAAAAACGCCGACGCCAAAAGCAGATTCCGTGACCATCCCCAGCCGATAGCCCGTCCATAGCACCCCATGAGCAAAATCAAACGAAGCACCATTGACGTTCAAGGCACAGCCATCGGCATTCTGTCGCAGGCGGGTGGAGACTATATTTCCCTCACCGACATGGTGCGGAATTTCGATGGCGCAGGCGCGCTGATCGAGCAGTGGCTCAAAAATAAAGACACCGTCCTGTTCCTCGGCGTGTGGGAACGCATCAACAACCCAAGTTTTAATTCCCTCGAATTCGAGGGAATTAAAAATGAGGCCGGCCGGAACAGTTTTTTCCTCTCGGCCAAAAAGTGGGTCGACCTGACCGGGGCCAGGGGTCTGATCGCGAGTGCGGGGCGCTACGGCGGCACCTATGCCCACAAGGACATCGCCTTCGAATTCGGCTCATGGCTCAGCCCGGAATTCAAGCTCTACCTCATCAAGGAATTTCAACGCCTTAAGGACGACGAAAACGACCGCCTCAAGCTCGATTGGAACCTCCAGCGCACCCTCGCCAAGATCAACTACCGTATCCACACCGATGCCATCAAGGAGACGCTCATCCCACCGTCCATCACCAAGGCACAGACCGCCCTCGTCTATGCCAACGAAGCCGATCTGCTCAACGTCGCCCTCTTCGGTCAGACGGCCAAGCAATGGCGTGATGCTCATCCCGATGCCGAGGGCAACATTCGCGACCACGCGCCCCTTGAGCAGCTCGTCGTCCTGACCAATCTCGAAAGCCTCAACTCCGTGCTCATTCGCCAAGGATTGCCCCAGCCCGAACGCCTCGCGATGCTCAATGGTATCGCCATTACCCAGATGCGCACCCTCCTTTCCGCCAACAACGTCAAACGCCTGAAGTAATGCTCGCCAAAAACACCCCGGGCAGCGACCTCCCTCCTAATCTCCGTGCCGGCTTCGTCCTCGCCAATGGCAGCATGTCCTCCAACCAGTCCGACGAAGGCGACATCCGCCGCGCCCTCATCTCTTCAACCCAATCGCAGCACCTGCGGACAAAGTGCCCTTTGATACGAACACCTTCCGCTACGAGCAGATTGGCGAGGCCGCTGATATTCCCGGCGCTCTCAAGAAGCATTTGGTGGAGATTTTAGATTCAGCCAAGGCGGGGAAGATTTAGCCCAAGCTCGCCTTGAACGCCGCCGAGTTGCCGAAGCTCGACGCGGAGTTTGAGGAAATCACCGAAGGCGAGGAGCGAGGAAAGGTAGAAGTAGGAATGAGGAATGAAGAACTGCCGGGGACTCCATTTCATCCTTCATCATGCTGCCTTCGCACTGCTCCGCCGAGACGGAAAATCAATGCCAGTCGATCCGCGCTTGCTGGGTGGTGAGGTCGACCCGGACGGAGGCGTGAGCGAATTCGCGGGTGGCGGTGAGGCCTTCCCATGTGGCGTCGCCCTTCGGCGGGCCGAGCGGGCGGTCGAGCTCCGGATAGGATTCGAGCATGCCGTGGCGGTCCGTGTAGCCCCACGAATAGCAAAAATGGGAACCCGGTTGGGCCGCGACGAGGAAGCAGGCGAGGGGAAAGGTGATCCGCTCGCGGGCGAGCCGCAGCAGCTCGTCGTAGGGGCGCTGCATCATGTCCCGCTCGGTGAAGTTGAAGCCGGGCCAGCCCTTGAGGACGACGAATTTTCCCTTGGCCGCGGCGAGCGCGACGGAATCGAGATCGGCCTTGATCGCGGCGGGGGTGTCGGTCTTGAAGGCGCCGAAGTGCTCGATCATCACGCCGTCGATGCCCGCCCAGTCGAGGATCTCGCGAAAATCCGTCGTGCGGATTCCGTTGACGAGGACGACGCGGTCCGGGCCGAGCTTGCGCTTGGTGAGCGCCATCATCTCGCGCAGGCCGGCGACGACGGCGCGGGCTTTTTCGGCGCCGACCTGTTGGGCGAGGGCGGGGGTGAGCGCCTGCGGCAGCGCGTCCACGAACACGCCGCCGAGCGGTGCGGAGCGGTTCGCCGTCGCGACGACCTCCGACCACCACTCGCGGAATTCGGCGTTCGACGGATCGGGGCGCGGCGTGCCGCCGGGGTGTTTGACGATTTCGCCGGTGGCGGTGCGGAGGGTCCACTCGGGGCGGTAGGTTTTGAAGGCGTCGTAGCCGGGCCAGTTGATGAAGGCGTTGAAATAAAACAGCACCTTGGCGTTCGGATTGCGCTGCCTGATCCGGCGCGCGGAATCGGCGATGCCGGCCTCGGTGCTGCCGTGCGGCGTCACGCCGTGGCTTTTTTCGAGGGCGATCAAGGTGCTGTGGCTCGCGATGAAATCGATTTCGGCGTCGGCGAGATCGGCGGTGCGTTTGCCGAAGTGGAGATTCAGCGGGACGCGATCCCAGGTGAAGCCGGTGAGACGGACGGCGGAGGTGGACGGCGGTGCGGGGCGTGGGGCTTCAGCCGATCGCGCCGGGGGGCCGGCGAGGGCGACAAGGAGACCGAGCGTCCGCACGAAGAAAAGGCGCCGCGTGGCAGTCATGGCGGGGTTGCTGGGCGGCTTTGGCCGACGGGGAAAATTGCCCGGATAAGTCTCATGGTGGCTGCTGGCGCGGGGTCGACTTCAGCGTGGGTTACCCAAAAAGCGGTGCGTGGTGAGGAATTCCACCGAGCGCTGCATCGTGAGATCGTAGTCGGCCCCGTGGTTCGAAGGGCGGAAAAACGGCCCGTTGAAGAAGCCGTGGTCCTTGCCGGCGAAGGGCACGAGGACGCAGGGGTTGCCGGCTTCCGTCATGAGGCGGGTGAACCGCTCGGCATTTTCAAACGGCACGGTTTTGTCCGCCGTGCCGTGGAAAATGAGGGTGGGCGCGATTCCCGTGCGGACGTGATGGCTGGGCGACAGGTCGGTTTGTTGCTCCGGCGGGAAATTCTTCGCGCCGTAACCCCGCTCCGTCGTGTCCAGCACGGGATTGAACAGGATCAGCGCGTTGGGCACGGCGCTGATTTTGAGGTTCTCGCCGGTTTCGTCGCCGCCGGTGATGACGGCGGTGCACATGGCGACGTGACCCCCGGCCGAGCCGCCGGCGGCCACGATCCGGTCGGGATCGATGCCCAAGGTGGCGGCGTTTTCGCGCACCCAACGGATCGCCGACTTGCCGTCCTTCACGCACTCAAACGGCGTCGTTTTGTGTCGGGTCTTCACCCGATAGTCGGCCGAAAAGGCCACCATTCCCTGCGTGGCCAGGGCGCGGGCCTGTTGATAAAACTGCTTCGCTTCGCCGCCGCTCCAGCCGCCGCCGAAAAAGAAGACGATGGCGGCCCGGCGATCCGAGGGCTTGAGGCCGGCGGGCTCGAAGACGTGCAGCTTGAGTTCGATTCCGTCGACGGTTTTGAAGGTCGTCCGGCGATCCGGCTGGAATTCGGCGGCGCTCACGCCCAGGGCTGAGGTGAGCAGCAGCGCGGCGCAGCGGGTGATGAGGTGTCTCATGGGCGCACCAGAGGGGCGGCGACGCGTCACTTGAGGGGATGCTCTTTGAGCAGCTCCTCGGTGTGGTAGAGCATCACGCGGCCGGGATTTTTCGCGCGGACGTTTTGGACCTCGTCGGCCTGGATCGGGGCGGCGGTGTTGCCAAAACTGTTGCGGACGAAGGTGAGGACGGCGGCGAGTTCCTCGTCTTTCAACAGGCCGCCGAAGGGAGTCATCGGCACCTGACCGTCGTATTTTTTCCCGTTCACCTCGAGCGGGCCCATCAGGCCGTAGAGCGTGAGTTTGATGAGACGCTCGGCGTCATCGGTGACCCACGGGCTTTTGGCGAGGGAAGGGAAGGCGGGATCGAGGCCCTTGCCATCGGCCTGGTGGCAGGTGACGCAGTAACCTTCGCGCAGATAAATCTGCTGGCCGGCGAGGTATTGCGCCTGGCCCTTGGTGGTGAGGTGCGGGGGCGCGGGGAGCTGCGGGTGCTCGGGCTTCTCGACTTCGGAGGCGCCCGCCAGGCGGGTGGCGGCGGTCTTGGCGACGTCCTTGCTCCAGCGGTCGAGGGGTTGGCCCGCGCCGACGGCGACGATCTTTTTCGCGGCGGCGGAGTCGGGCAACCACGAGGCGGCGACGATCGCTTCGAGGCGCACGCGACCGTGCTCATCGGCGGCGGCTTTTTCGAGCAGGGCGGCGTGGCCGGCGATGCGGTGGGTGTTGTAGCGCAGGACGCGGACGGCGGCGGCGCGGGCGTGAAAGTCCGGGGAGGCGAGGAGTTCGCGGAGCAAGGGTTCGTCGACGGCGTTCAGGCCCCAGGTGGTCCAGAGTGCCTCGAGTTTCGCGTGGGTGTCGGTTTGCGCGGCGGCCCATTTTTTCACGGCGGGCAGAACGGTTGCGACTGGATGGCTGCGGATCTCGCGGCGGGTGCGGTAGCGGGTGCGATATTCGGGCTCCTTCAGATTTTCGAGCAGGGTCGCGAGGGGCGCGCCGGCGATCTGGGCGGGTTTCACGAGGGGACGGCTCGGATACGTGATGCGGTAGATGCGGCCGTGGTTGCGGTCGCGGAGGGGGTCGCGGGCGTTGTGCTGCATGTGCCCGATGAGGATGTTGTGCCAGTCGATGACGTAGAGGGAGCCGTCGGGGGCGAACTCGAGATCGACGGGGCGGAAGTTGCGGTCGGCACTCGTGAGCAGGTCCTGGCGGAAGGTGGTTTTCCAACCGGTGCCTTCGTCTTCGATCTGGTGCTGCTTGATGCCGAGGAAGCCGATGGCGTTGGCGAGGATGATGTCGCCCTGCACCTCGTCGGGGAAATGGCGGGAGGAGATGATCTCCAGGCCGGAGGTGGGCCGCACTTTTTCGGCGGCAGGAATGAGATCGACGGTGGCGGGGGTCTTGCTGCCGAAGGTGGGTTTCACCTGCATCGGCAGCGACCAGTTCAGCGCGGTGCCGGAGGTGAAGAGGAAGAAGTCCTGGCCCCAACGGTCGAAGGCGTAGCCCCAGGGGTTCGGGATGTTCATCTGGATCGTGCGCTCGAGCATCCCGCGCTGCGGGCTGTAGCGGAAGAAGCCGCCGTCGACGCAGCGCACGGGGCCGTAGGGCGTCTCGACGTTGCTGTGCAGGAAAACTCCCTCGCAGAGCATGAACGCGCCGCTCGGGTCGGCGGTGTAGGCGCTGATGGCGTGGTGCGTGTCGTGGGTGTCGAAGCCGCCGAGGATGATCTCGCGGCGGTCGGCCTTGTCGTCGCCATCGGTATCGCGCAGGAGCACGAGATTGGGCTCCTGCGAAACGTAGACGCCCTCCGGCGCGAATTCGAAGCCGATGGGCAGGTAGAGGTGATCGGCGAAGACGGTCTCCTTGTCGGCTTTGCCGTCGCCGTCGGTGTCTTCGTAAATGAGAATCTTGTCGTTCGGCAAAGCGTCGCCCGGACGGTAGGCCGGATAGGCGGGCATGACGGCGACCCAGAGGCGGCCGCGGTTGTCGAAGGAGAGCTGCATCGGGTTGGCGAGGTGGGGAAATTCTTTTTCGCTGGCGAAGAGCTCGACCTTGTAGCCGGCAGGCACGGTCAGCGCGGCGAGGCCTTCATTGGCGGGGAGAATCTGGGTCGTGCCGTTCTTGATGCTGGGCGTGTAGTTGGTCGGCACGGGCGGCAGGGCGTGGGTCTGGCTATCATCGACGGCGAGGTCGGTTTTGCGCGCGCGGGCGACGTCGTGAATAACGATATCGCGGAGCGCGGTCATCTCGCGGGTTTTTTTGACTTCGTCGGGGTAATTTTGCGGACCGTAGGGCGCGTAACGCCGGCCGTAGGCGTGGACGCCGTTCACGAGGTGGTAGTCGTTGTTCCAAAAGTAGTCCTTCTGTTTCACGGCGCCGTGCACGAGCGCCGGGTCGGCCTTGGAGACGCGTGGTTGGTCGCCGTAGAGTCCGGTCGCGAGGAGTTGGGCGACGTGTTGGTAGCCCTCGTCGTTGGGAATGAAGCCGCCGGTGGTGAGCGGTTCGCGGGCGGTGCGATAAAGGGCCTGCGTCGGGGTGAAGAGATCGATGAAGGTGAGGCCGTGCGTTTTCGCGACGGAGGCGATCGCCTGGGTGTAGAGCGCGAGGTTGGCGTTTTCCTTTACGCCGTCGGGCAGGTCGCGCTTCGCGGATTGGTTTTCGTAGGCGATCGGTGACACGAGCACGAGGCGGGGTGCGGCCTGTCCATTGTAGGCTCGGCCGAGCGTGTGGAGCACCCAGGCGTCCAACTCGGACTTGAAATTCGCGACCTTGGTCGGGCCGTCGAAGGACTCGTTGTAACCGAAGAAGGCGACGAGGGTATCGGCCTTCAGGTGAGTGAGCCATTGGTCGGGCGTGGGGAAGAAGCCCTCGCCCTTGTGGACGTTGAGTTCGGGGTGAAATTTTTCAGCGCCGGGAAACGCCCACTGCGACGCGCGGGACGGATGGGGGCGGAAACCGGGCGTGTCGCCCACGTGGCCCAGGTTGCGGAAAAACAGTTCGTGCTCGGGGTAGCGGAGGGCGAGCTCGGTCTCGATGCGGCTGTAGTAGACATCGCGCTCGGCGAGGCCGTTGCCGATGAGGACGATCCGCTCGCCTTTGGCCGGCGGCGCGACGACTTGCGGGCGCGCGGTGGTCGCGGGGGCCGGTTCGGTCCGGAGGCCGTGGGGCGGTTCGACTTTTTTCGCCGGCTGGGGGTCGCGAGCCGGCTGCGTCGCTTTCTGTTTCCCGTCGTCGGGGGCGGAGGCTGGGGCGGGTGCCGGCGCGGCCGCGGGAGCGGCTTTCTCGGTCTGTTTGGCTTTGGCCTTCGCGGGCGGGGGCATCGGCGGGGGTGAACCCGGCGCGGGAATGGGGCTCTCGAAGCCGGCGTAGGCGGAGGGCTTGATGGACGCGATGTAGCGGTGGTTGCCAAACGTGCTGGGCTTGAACGGCCCGACGAGGGCGACGTTGAGGTCGGGCTTGATGGCGGACTCCAGGCCGAGGGCCCAGAAGGTCGCGTTGACCATCATGCGGCGGTAGCCGTCATTGAGCAGATTCTCCGGGACGCCGTAGAGCGTCGTGAAGACGCGGCCGATTTTTCCGGAGGCGCTTTGATACGTGCGGGTCCACTCGGAGGGCATCGGGGGCTTGGTGGTGTCGGCGGGCGATTCGCGCGTCATGCCGTTGAGCGGCTGCGCCATCGTGAGGATTTCGCCGTCGGTGGGTTTGCCGACGTAGCCGCCCTCGTGCGCGAAGATTGCTTTGACGCCGCGCAAAATGGGATGGGCGGCGGCCGCGGGGAGGATGTCGATGCGGGTGCCTTGCGTGTGGTTCTTGCCGTAATGGCCGACCCACGACTGACCGAGCACCTGATGCCCGAAGCCGCCGACGTAGTCCTCGCCCTTGTAGTTCCAGGAGTATTTTTTGAACTCACCGGTGGCGGGGATCTGGAACGCGTGGGTGGCGGTGCGGAGCCCGATCACCGGACCGCCGCGATCGAGGTAGGCGGCGACGTGTTTCATCTGGTCGGCGGGGAAATCCTGGAAGCGCAGAAAAACCACGGCGAGATCGGCGGTGGCGAGCGCCTCGAGGCCGGGGGAGTGGGAATTGCCGGGGACGATGGTGCCGGACTTCGGATCGACGTTGAAGAGCACGGTGCATTTGAAGCCGTGATGCTTCGCCATGATGCGCGCCAGCGCGGGCAAGGTTTCCTCGGAGCGATACTCGTGATCGCCGGAGAGGAAGACGATATGCTTGCCCTGGCCGGGACCGGCGGTGCCCTCGTAGACGAGCGAAGGCTCGGCGTGGAGCGAGGAGGCGAGCCCGACGGCGGCAAGGAGGGTGAGGGTGAGGATGCGGAGGGTCATGGGACGGAAAAAAGAGGGGTCAAGGGGTTGGAGAAGGAAGCGCGAGGGTCTGCAGTTCGGAACTGAGGGTCAGACCGCCGGCCGCCAAGTTGAAGTAGTAGGCGGTGGTGCCAAGCGGCACAAGGCCGGTGGCGATGACGCGGTCGGACGCGGTTTCGAGTTGGGCCGGGAGTTTTTCCCAGTCGGCCGCGCGTTTGAAAACGAGGGTCGCCGCACTTACCTCGCGAGTGACGGCGAAGGTGACGCGGGCGGAGCCGGCGCGGTTTTCCTGGGAGAGTTCGCGGGCCCAGGGGCGGCCGGTCTCGACGACAGATTTGGCGAAGGCGTAGCTGTCGGGGGGATTCCAGCCCGGCGGGTGGCCGTGCTTCATGTCGAAGGGAACTGAAACCATGCGGGGGCCAGGGGCGGCGCGGTAGCTGGCCTGTTGCACGTCGAGGGGGAAGTGGGCGTCGCGCGGGCCGGTGAGCCAGAGCAGCGGCATCGTGGCCCGTGGCAGCCGGAGGAGCGGTTCCCAGACCTCGCGGTAAAGCGGGTTGTCGCGCAGGGCGCGCACATAGTGGTCGGCCGCGCGGTCGAGGCCGCCGCAGCCGTAGATGGGAATGCCGAAGGCGAAGCGCGGATCGATGCCGACGACGGTCGCGGTGATGACGCCGCCCCACGAGATGCCGCAGACGCCGACGCGGGTGGCGTCGACTTCGGGCCGCGAGCGGAGCAGGGAGTGAGCGAGGACGACGTCCGCGACGGCGTGATACATCCACTGGTCGGCCAGCGGCGCGGAGGAGTCGCCGTAGGTGCCGGTGCGCGCGGGGCCGGGGGCGGCGTGGCGTTGCCATTGCGCGCCCGGCGGGGCGCCGGGGATGCGCTCATCGGTCTGCCCCTCGACGGCGAGCGAGATTGCGGCGAAGCCCTGCTCGTTCCACTTCTGCACCCACTCTTTGAACGCGGTGCCGCCGCCGCCGTGGACGAGCACGACGCCCGGGACCTTGCCGGAGCGCGCGGGGGGCAGGCCGAGCCAGGCGAAGACGCGCGTGGGTTTTCCCTGATACGGGAGGCCGTCGAAGAAGAGGGGTTGGAGGGCGCCGGCGGGCGCGACGCCGGCGGCGGCGTGGACGGCGGGCGGCGAGGTCAGATCGGCGAGGGCGGCGACTTGGGCGCGCAGGCGGGCGAAGTCGGCCGCGGGGGCGGCGGGGTCGGCGAGGGCGCTGAGGGCGCTGAGGGCGGCGAGCAGGGCGAAGCGGCGGTTCATTGGGTGGGGCTGAGGCGAAGAGCCTGGAGGCTGGCCTTGTCGGGCGGGCCGTCGACGAGGGAGACGGCGACGGTGTGGCGGCCGGGGGTTTTGAAGGTGAGCAGGCCGAAGGAGTGGGCCGCGTAGATCGGCGAGGAGTTTTGTTGGTTTTGGAGCGTCACGCCCTCGTCGGTTTCGATGCGCCAGACGAGTTTGCCCTCGCCCTTGTAGGTGAGGTCAAGCCGGTAGTCGCCGGCGGCGGCGACGTTGACGGTCCAGACGGCCTGGCCGCCGGTCTTCCAGTCGCTCACCTGGTTGGCGGCTTTCCACTCGCCGAATTTCTCCATCCAGCGGATTTCCTTTTTCGTGGCGTCTTTCACGTCGGCAAATTCGAGGAGGAGACGGGTGGGGACGTTCGGGTGCACGCCGAGGGTCTGGTCGACGCGGGGTGCGGCCTGCAGTTTGACCGCGATCACGGAGGCGGGGTGATCGGGTGGGGCGGGCGGCAGCTGGAGTTCGGTCCACGTGCCGCGGGTGGTCCAGGTGACGGGGAGGAGTTTTCCGCCCGAGACGACGCCGGCGGCGGCGATGGGGGTCTGGAGGCCGGGGAGCATCAGGCGGCCATGGGTGGGCCAGTCGAAGACGACGAGGTTGAGGGTGTGGCCGGAGGTGGTGACGTCGCCCCACGGTTGGGCGTGGTCCCACGGCGAGGGGCCGGCGGAATAGACGACCTGCGGGTAGCGTTTGAGCCATTCGCCGGCCTGGAGGAGATATTTCGTCGCCTGCGCGGGGATACGGCCCGTGCCGTCGGGGCCGACGTTGAGCAGGTAGGTGCCGCCGCGACCGACCGTGGAGACGAGCCGGTGGAGGATCTCTTTCTGGTCCTTCCAGTTTTGGTCATACCACGCGTAGGCCCAGGAATCGTTGGTGGTGTCGCAGGTTTCCCAGAGGCCGGGGAGGTTGCGCGGGGGGACTTCCATGTCGCCCTTGCTCAGGTAGTCGCCGAGCCCGTAGCCGACGCGGCTGCAGAGGAGGGCGCCGGGCTGGGTCTCGCGGACGAGGGCGGCGAGTTTTTCGGCGTGCTCCTTGGGCATGTTGCCGGGGGTGTCGAACCACACGTAGTTCAACGGGCCGTAGTTCGTGCAGATTTCCTTCACCTGCGGGTAGCATTTTTCGCGGAAGTATTGATCGAACGAAGCCGGCGTGCCGTCGGCGTTTTGCGTGGGGCCGTTGTTGCCGCCGGGGGCGGTCCAGTCCTGGTTGTGCGAATAGTAGAAACCGAAGCCGAGGCCGGCCTCGCGGGTGGCGACGGCGAGTTCCTTCATCGGGTCGCGGGCGAACGGCGAGGCGTCGACGATGTTGAACGGATGGGCGGACTTGAACATGGCGAAGCCGTCGTGGTGCTTCGAAGTGATGATGATCCACTTCATGCCGGCGGCTTTCGCGACGCGGACGATTTCGCGGGCGTCAAAGGCGGTCGGGTGGAAGTTCTTCGCCTCCGCGAGGTAGTCGGCCTCGGAGATTTTCATCTGCCGTTTGATCCATTCGCCGATGCCGTAAAACGTCTGTCCCTTCCACTGGCCGCCGAGGTGGGAGTAGATGCCCCAGTGGATGAACATGCCGTAGTTGCCGTCGCGGAAGAGGGCGACGCGGTCGGAGGATTCGCGGCCGGGCAGGACCGTGGGGGCGCCCCACATCTGGTCCATCGATAACTCGGCGGGGGCCGCGGCGGTTTTCGCCGGAGCCGCCGCGGCGCGCGCGGGAGGCGTCGCGAGCACCGAGAGGGCGAGCACAAGGCTGGCGAGACGGGTGGGTGCGTTATTCATGGCGAAGGCGTGCGGGCTGGCTTGGCGTTGGTGGGCAAGGGGCCCCAGATGGCGGCGAGGAGGGCGAAGATTTCGGGTTCCGCCTGTTTGAGGTCCCCGGCGACGAAGGGGAAAAAATCGTTCGAGCCGAAATAGCTCTCGGTCATTTCGGCGAAAAATTCCTTCGCGTTGTTTAGTCCGTAGTGTTCGCGCAACGCGCCGTAGCTCGTGAGGACGGAGGTGTATTTGCCGCTGGCGCGAAATTGCTGCCAGGCGGCGACGAGGCGAGGCTCGTCGAAGCCGAGGACTTGGTCGTGGTAGGCGTGCGCGAGTTCGTGCAGGACGTCCCACGGCATGCGGTGGATGTCGAAGGGCGCGAGGAAGCCTGCGGCCGAGGGAATGTGGACGCATTTTGCGAGTGCCTCGCTGTAGCCCTTCGCCTGCAGCCAGCCGCGGCTCGGGTGATACTGCATCGGGCGGAGTTCGCCGTAGTCGAGATCCAGCTGGATGGTCACCGCGCGCAACTTCGCCAGCCCCGGCTCGGGTACGACGAACGTGATCGCGGCAAGGCGGGAGGTGAGCAGTTTGAGCGCCCGTTCGCCGAGGGTCGTCCCGGCGCCGCTGAGCAGGCGGTCGTCGACGCGCACGGTCCAGCCTTCGAGGTCGCGGGTGGTGTGCGCGGTCGGGAGCGTGGGACGTTCTGCGGCCGGAGTGGCGAGGCTGACTACGGCGGAGATGAGGAAGAGGGCGAGTCGTTGCATCGGGAGCGATTTTAGCCCGGAGATTTCACCATCTCGGTTAAATCCATTTTGTCACAGAGCGCACCGAGCCAGGCCACAGAGTTTACGGAGCCAAGCACGCTGCCTTGCTCCGTGTCCTCTGGGTTTGGGCTCCGCGTCCTCCGTGACTCATAGCTTGGTTTCATGCAGGTGGAAATTTTCCGCGTTAGCGGCACGTGCCGCAGCCGGTGCCGCAGGATTTCGCCTTCTGTTCGCCGAGGCGGCGCTCGATGGCGAGCGAGGCCGGCGTGATCGCGAGGCCGCCGAGGGAGGTGCAGCGATGTTCCCGCGGCATCAGGGCGGAAACGTTTTTCGCGGCGTCGACGACCTCGTCGAACGGAATGAGGGGGTCGAAATCGGCGAGAGCCATGTTGGCGCACGCGACGGCGTTGCTGGCGGCCATGACGTTCTTGCCGAGGCACGGGGCTTCGACGCGATTGGCGATGGGATCGCAGATGAGGCCGAGCATCGACTGAAACGCCAGCGACGAGGCGGCGACGGATTGCGGCAACGTGCCGCCGGCCAGCGTGACCAGAGCGCCCGCCGCCATCGCGGCCGCCGAGCCGCCCTCGGCCTGACAGCCGCCGACCTCGGCCGCGAAGGTCCAGCGCGTCGCGATGAAGACACCGATGAGTCCGCTCGCGAGCATGGCCTTGGCCATGTCTTCCTCGGACTGGCCCATCGCCTCGGCCATGCCAATCACCGCGCCCGGCAGGGCGGCGCAGGCGCCGGCGGTCGGGGCGGCGACGATGACGCCCATGGAACTCTTCACCTCCATCAGCGCCGTCACGTAGAGCACGATACGGTTCAGTGCGCCGCCATCGAGCAGGCGCCCGGCGTCGAGCAGGGCTTTGAAACGTCCGCTCTGGTGGCCGAGCACGCGGTCCTCGTAGGTCGTGCCCGCGAGGCCGCTCGCGATCGAGCGTCGCAAAATGCGCACGATGCCGATCATGCGGTCGATGACTTCGCGTTCCGTGAAATTGCCGCGCGCCATCTCATACCGAGCGGCGAGTTTCCAGAGAGGCGTGTTTTTTTTGCCGTCGTGCGCGAGCATCTCGGCGCAACTCGTGAAGGGCACACGCAGGTTTTTGCGCGAAGGCACGGGCAGCACGGGCGCGAGTCGCTTCACGGCGGTCGTCCGCATACCCGCCGTGGCAACAAAGTGCGCCGCTTTGACCTGGATGATCTGCGCCGCGCCGCAGTCGTGCACGATGACCTCGTCGGCCACGAACGGGGCGACCGGCCCCTTGGGCTGCCAGATCAGCGTCTCGTGATACCCGCCGTCCATGCTCATCGGGACGCCGTCGAGGCGGATGACTTCCATCATGCCGCCGCCGGTCGAGATCGCGATGAGCGAGTGTTGCTCGCGCGCATTGCGGAGGGTGAGGCGGTAGGTGTTGGGATGCGGGTCGCCGACATCGACGGTTTCGATGCGGATCGTGACGCCTGCGTTGGCCAGTGCTTGCGCGGAGTGGGGGAGCCGTTCGTCGTCGGCCTCCCAGCCGAGCAGGCCACCGAAGAGGCCCATGTCCGAGCCTTGGCTTTCGTGCGTCAGCGGCAAGGAGCCCTCGCGATCAAATTCGACGAGGACGTCGGCGATGTCGCCGTCCATGAGATCGCGGGCGAGCCGACCGATGCGGAGCGCGGCGGCGCAGTGGGAACTGGAGGGCCCGCGCATGACGGGGCCGATCACGTCGTTGAAGATGCTGACGGCGTTCATGGGGGGGGAGGGAAAGGGGCCGAGTGAACCGGCGGGCGGATTGGAACAGGGTGGGACGCGACAACGCGAGGGGAGAACAGAGGGGTGGTTCGCGGGGGGCGCTCTCGGCGATTGCCGGCAAGCCTTCGCGGGTGGTGGCGCGGTGTGCTTGGATTCGTCCTAGCCCGGCTGTCTCACAGTCGATCCAGCCAGGGCATGGGACACAGAGCAGAGTTCCGTCACAGAGGACCCGGAGCCAAACACGTGGTCTGCTCGGTGCCCACTGTGGCTCGGCTCCGTGCCTGCTGGGACAAAAGGATTAACGACATGGGGGAAACATCCGGGCTGGTCTCAATTCGTAGGAGGGAGGTGTTTGTGCAGGTAGTCGGTGAGAACCGTGTAGAAGTGGCGCTCGGTGTTTTTCCCCTCGCTGAGCGCATGGGAGCGGCCGGGATAAGGGAGGACGGTGAAGAGTTTGTGGTGCGCGATGAGTTCATTCATGAGCCGCTCGGTGCCCTGGAAATGGCCGTTGTCGTCGCCGGTGCCGTGGATCAGCAGCAGGTTGCCCTGCAGGTTTGCGGCGTGGGTGAGGGGCGAGCCGTCGCGATAGCCGGCGACGTTGTCAGCGGGTAGGCCCATGTAGCGCTCCTGATAAATGGTGTCGTAGAGGAGTTGGCTCGCGTTCGGCGCGACGGCGATCGCCGTGCGGTAGAGCGCGGGATAGCGGAAGATGGCGTTGAGGCTCATGCTGCCGCCGCCGCTCCAGCCCCAGATGCCGACCCGCGCCGGATCGGCAAACGGCCAGCGCGCGAGCAGGGCGTTCGCCGCGGCCGCCTGCTCTTGCGCGGCGAGGATACCGATCTGCCGGTAAATCACCTTGCGCCATTCGCGGCCGCGCGGGGAGGCGGTGCCGCGATTGTCGACACTGACGACGACGTAGCCCTGCTGCGCGAGCATCCGGTGCCACAGGCCGCGTTTCCCGCCCCAGATGTCCCGCACCGACTGGCTGGCGGGTTCGCCGTAGACGTAAAAGAGCAACGGATGTTTGCGCTGCGCGTCGGGCTTTGCCGGCCGGATACACCACGCGTCGAGAGTGACTCCGCCGCCGATCTCAAGGCGGAGGAACTCGGTCGCGGATTGTGGGAGGGCGTCGATTGCTTCGCGGAGCTTCGTGTTGTCCGCGAGCACGCGCACGACGCGGTGGTCGGGCAGGTGGACGAGTGTCACGACCGGCGGGGTCGTGAAATTCGAGTAGGTGTGGACGGCCCACTGCGCGTCCGGAGAAACGTCATACGTGTGCCAGCCGGGCTGACCGGCGGGCGAGACCCGCTCAGGCGCGCCGCCGGCGAGGCGTGTGCGGTAGAGGTAGCGCTGCGTGGGGTTGGCCGGGGAGGCGGCGTAGTAGAACCAGCCGCCGGCGGTGTCCACGGCCTCGGGGTCGATCACATCGAAGTCGCCCTGCGTGATGCGGGTGAAACGTGCTCCATCCGTGCCCGCCACGTAGGCGTGCCGCCAGCCGTCGCGTTCGCTCAGCCAGAGGAAAGCTTTGCCGCCGTCGAGCCACTGCACGGGATTTTCGTTCTCGACCCACGCCGCAGCGGTCTCGGTGTGGATCGTGCGGGTGGCGCCCGATGGGGGATCGGCGAGCATCACGCGGAGGGTGTTTTGCAGCCGGTTCAACTGCTGGAGGAGGAGCTGGGAGCCGTCGGGCGACCACTCTAGGTGCGGCAGATAGTGCTCGCGCGGGTCGCCGGGCACCTCGAGCCAGCGCACGGCCCCGCCGGTCGCGGCGATCACGCCCAGGCGCGTGGCGGAATTTTTTTCGCCGACCTTCGGGTAAGCAAACGAGGTGATCTTCGGATAGAGGGCCGAGGTGTTGTCGATGAGATGAAATTGGCCGACCTCGCCGGTGTCGAACTGCCAAAAAGCGATGGCCGTGCCGTCGGGGCTCCAGCGAAACGCGTCGCGGAGGCCAAGTTCCTCTTCGTTGACCCAGTCGGAAGTGCCGTTGATGAGCGTGGCCGAGCCATCGGTCGTGAGCGCGGTGACGCGCAGGTCGCGCAGATCCTGGACGTAGAGATTGTTGGCGCGGACGTAGGCGACACGCGTGCGGTCGGGCGAGAATTTAGCGAACATCAGCGTCGCGGGCGGGGCGTCGCCGCCGAGCTGCCGCAGCTCGCGGGTGGCCACGTCGAGCACCCAATAGTCGCCGCGGGTGTGGCGCCGCCAGACGCGTTGGCTGTTGGTGAAAATGAGCACCTGCGACTCGTCGGCGGAAAACGTGAAGGCCTCCACGGTGAGCGGTTTTTTCGCGCCGCGCGGGAGGAAGGCGCTGGCGGGCGCGACGACTTCCTGGCCGCCGTCGACGAGGTTGTGCCGCACGAGGTCGCGTCCGGCGTGGTCGCCCGGGCCCGGGGGCGGAGCCTCGAGCGTGAAGTAGCTCGCGCCGCGTTTGCTCCAGACGAAGGGGCCGAGCCTCGCGGTCTGAAATTCCTCGGAACCGAAGAGGCGGTCCACGGTGAGGCGGGCGGGATCCGCGGGGGGGTGCGCCGCCGGCGGCGCCGGTTGGGCGAGCAGCCGGGCGGCGGACAGTGCGGAAAGCACGAACAGCCGTGTCGCGGCGGGCTTCATCCGCGCGGCCGGGCTGTTTTCCCGCGGCGCTGCATCAGGGCCTCGATTTCCTCGGCTTCGATGGGGATGTCGGCCATGAGATCGACCGGTGCGCCGTCGGTGACGACGACCGTGTTTTCCAAGCGCACGGCGAAACCTTCCTCCGGGATGTAGATGCCGGGTTCCACGGTGAGCACCCAGCCGGGCGCGAAGGCGTTTTTCAAGAGGCCGACGTCATGCACGTCGAGGCCGATGGGGTGGCCGACGCCGTGCATGAAATATTTTTTCACCGCGGGTTTGTCGGGATCTTGCCGTTGGATGTCGCGGGGCTTGAGCAACCCCAAGCGCAGCAGCTCGTCTTCGACGATTTTCTCCGACTCCTTCTGCCAGTCTTTGTGGAGTTTGCCCGGCACGGCGGCCTGGGTCGCGGCGCGCAGACTGCGCAGCACGGCGTCGTAGACCTGGCGCTGGCGCTTCGTGAAACGTCCGCCGACCGGAATGGTGCGCGTGAGATCGGATTGGTAGTTCGCGTAGCACGCGGCCACGTCGAGGAGGAGCAGGTCGCCGTCGCGGCACGGCTGGTCGTTTTGATTATAGTGCAGCGTGCAGGCATTGGCGCCCGAGGCGATGATCGGGTTGTAGGCGAACTGGGCGCGGTGGCCGATGAACTCGTGCGCGAGTTCCGCCTCGACCTGATACTCCATCACGCCCGGCCGCACGGTGCGCAGGAGGCGGCGAAAACCCTGGCCAGTGATGCCGCAGGCGCGCCAGATGAGCGCGATTTCCGCCGGGGATTTCACGAGGCGCAGCGCGTGCAGTTCGCGGGCGAGTCGACGATAATCATGCAGCGGGTATTTCGCGCGAATCTCCTGCACGAAGCGCGCGTCACGCGTCTCGACCACGATGACGGCGCGGTTGTGCTCGTTGGAGTTCAGATAGACGTGCTCCAGCTCGCACATGAGCCGGTGGAAAATGGCGGGAAATTCCGTGAGCCACTTGACCTCCTTGAGGCCGGAGATGGCCTGCGCTTCGTCCTTCGGATGCTTGTGGCCCTCCCAGGTTTTCAGGTGGGCGTTCGGTTCACGGATGAACAGCACCTCGCGCAATTTCTCGTCGTGGGCGTCGGGGGCGAGCAGGAGCATCGTCTCCTCCTGTTCGATGCCGGTGAGGTAGAAGAGGTCCGAGTTGGGGATCGGAATCCGCGAACCGTCGGCGTTCGTCGGTGGGATGTCGTTAGCATTGACCACGGCGAGCGAGCCGGGGAGCAGGCGCGATTTCAGGCGCGCGCGATTTTCGGTGAAGAGGGTGGCGGGGATGGTTTCGTGACGCATGGAGAAATCGGGTGACGGGGAGGGAAGGGGAGGGCGGCCGGGACCGGGCGGAGACGGGGCAGGGGCGCGGGGGGGTGTTCAGGGGCGGGAGCGGGTTGCAGGGGCGGTCGGCTGCGGCCGGCGGCCCGACTCGCGTCGAGCAGGGCGCAGGGTAGCCGTTCGCCCTGACGGCCCACCCCCTCGAAGACACTCCGGGAGTGGATGCGAAAGGGCATCCGGCCGGTAAGGAGGCTGTAACGGCTGGGCGTGCAGACGGTGGAGGGGGACTGGGCGTCGGTGAAGCGCAGCCCTTCGCGGGCGAGCCGGTCGATGTTCGGCGTGGGGACTTTGGATACGGGGTTGTAACAGCGGACATCCCCGTAGCCGAGGTCATCGGCGAGGATGAAGACGATGTTGGGTGGGGCGGAGGGTCGCGGTGCGTTGGCCGCCGGGAGCGCGGCCGTGATCCCCGGAGCGCCATGAACGTGAAGGCGAATTTCATGGGGCTTGGAGGGAGCGATTGAGGGGCCGGAGGGCGGGAGGAACTCCGCGCGACCCCCTTGGCCGTCGCCGTTCGGGTCGAAGTGTTTGAAGCGCTGGCCGAGGTTCGGCGCGCCTTTCAGGCCGGGAGACACGTTTCACCTTGGATGCCTCACTTCTTCCCCGCGGGCCCGTTGAACCAGATCGCGTTGGGTGCCTCCGACCGCGCGGCCGCGATGTCCGGCCAACCGTCGGCATCGAGGTCGCCGAGCGCCAAGCCGTAGACCGCGCCCTGTCCGTCGCCCCACGCGGTCTCCTCAAACGTAAATTTCTTCCCGCTGCTCTGATTGAGAAAAACCGAGCCGCGCGCCTCCTGCCGGCCCACCACAAGGTCGGGCTTGCCGTCGCGATTCATGTCGGCAACGCCGATTGAATAGGGTGCGCCGGATTTGTCGCCGATGGGAAAGGGTTCCTCGAACGCGCGCGGGCCTTTGCCCCGATAAATAAACAGGCCGGTTTTCGCATCGCCGACGACGATGTCCACGGTGCCGTCCCCATCGATATCCGCCGCGCCCGCGGCGCGAATCGTCGATTGTTTCGGGCCAACCGGCACCGGAGCCGCCGAGAATTTTCCGGTCCCGTCACTCCAGAAGATCAGGCTTTGGCCGCCGTCCCGATGCGGCACGAGCAAATCGATTTTTCCGTCCCCGTCCAAATCCGCCGCGACAATGATGGTCGCGGACTGGGTCGGCAGGGGAATCTCTGTAGGAAACCCGCCCTTGCCATCGTTCAGGCAAACAAAGCACGGCACGGGTTTGGCCGGGTTGCTCGAGCGATTGGCCACAATGATATCGGGGCGTCCGTCGCCATTGAGATCGGCCACCGTGATGTAGCGGGTTGACCACTCGGGGCGGCCAAACGTGCCGGCCAACCGAAAATTTCCGCGACCGTCGTTCAGGTAGATCACTTTCTTGTCCGGCCGGTCGTTGCTGACGACCAAATCCAGCGACCCGTCGCCATCGAGATCGGCGAGTGCGGCGGAATAGGTGCGGTCGGCTTCGGCCGGCAGTTTCGCGGTGGTGAAGTTTCCTTTCCCGTCGTTGCGCAAAATGAGGTTGTCGAGCGGCCAGTGGCGGCCGCGCGCGAGAATGACGTCCAGGTCGCCGTCGCGATCGATGTCGCCAAGGCTCACGCTGGCCGAGGTCGCGCCTTTGGTCTCCAAGAGCTGCATGCGCTCAAAGGTGCGCGCCTCCGCCGACCAGGCGGGACACGCCGTGACGAGGAGCAGGGCCATGGTGCCGGACGGAAAAAACGGCGGACGCACCGGGCCGGGGGATGGGCAGATGAAGGGAAATGTCATGGTTGTGACTGCTCGGTTGGCACGGGCTGCAGGTCGGGGCGCGCCTCGTGCGCGCCCTTGGGCGTGGACGAGCCACGCCCCTACGTTGCGTTCAGAAACTTTTCTTCACGGTCATATAGACGAAGCGCTGGATGGGATCGCTGAGCGGGCTGTAGTAGAGCCCGGCGATCCCGGTGTTGGCGATGCCCGTGAAGTAAAACGGCACGTCGCGATCCAATACGTTGCTCGCGCCGATCGTGACCTTGGTGCGATCCAGCCAGCGAGACACGCCGGACCGTCCGCGGGACGAAAAACTGTAGCTCGCCTGAACGTCGAACTCCGAGGAACCGGCCACGCGGCCGCCGGTGACGAGATCGACGGCGGGGGACGTGGTAATTTGGTAGGAGTCCAAATAGCGCCAGGTCACCCCGGCCGTGAAAGCCTGGCGGCTCCAGAACACGCGCGCGTTGCCGCGGCGCTTCAACGGGGCGTTCGCCGTCCGGTAGGGCCAGCCGACGTCCTCGCGCGAGGGCTGTCCGATGGCCAGCTGCGTTCGGTATTTGTCCACGAAGGTGCCGAGTGCGCTCACATCGAAACGGTTTTCGCCGAGCACAAACCGGTAGCTTGCGTTCAAGTCCATGCCCTCGGTCAGCAGCTCGGTGGAGTTGATCGGCGTGAGGTCGAGGAAGGTGATCACGCCGGGACGGCCGGCGGCCGTGTCGGCGGCGGTCGGTGCGGCCCGCGTGATCCGCTCGGCGGGCATCAGCGCTTCGTTCGCCAGCAGGGTGGTCGTGGACAAATTGACGATGCGATCCTGCTTCTTGATACGGTAGAAATCCGCGCTGATCCGGAAGCCCGTGAGCCAGCCCGGCTGGAACACGACGCCATAATTGAAGCTCTGCGACGTTTCGGGAGCCAGGCCCGGGTTACCGCCCGTGACCGTGTCGGCGACGGTGTAGGATTGGCCGCGACGCGGGTCCGTGATGGTCAGCGGAAGTTCGCCGGGGAGGGCGGCGCCGATGCTGCCCACCGACGGCGGGGTGAAGCCCTCGCCGTAGCTCGCCCGAAACGTCAGGCCGGTGATCGGCTCAAACCGCAGGCCCGTCGCGGTGGTGGTGCTGGCGTAGGAGCCCTTTCTGCGGGCCCGGGTGGCGCCATCGACTTCGCCGGACTGGTGCTCGTTGCGGACCGACCCCGTGAGCTCGAGGCGCTTGGCGAACGGACTGGGATGTTTGGCGTCGATCAGCGGCACGGTCGCTCCGGCATAGGTGGCGTAGGTCTCGCGGGTGATGTCGGGCGTATCGGTCGCGGTCGGAGGGCTGTTGGTGCCGACCACGATGTCGCCGTTGAGTCCGTTGAAGGCCGAGTCGGTGCGCCACTGGACCCCGCCCGAGAGCTGCGGCTCGACCAGCGGGAGAAACCGGATCGGTCCCGCGACCCGCAGGGCGCTCGACCACATGCCGGTGCTGGCGCCCTGCACGTTGATGCGGCTGATTTCGGCCACGAGGGCCGGATCGTTGGCGAGGCCGCTGGCGGGGCCGATGAAGGGATTGTAGAATTTGCCGACAAATCCCGGCAGAGTGCCGGCCAGCGCCGCGGTCACGCGTGACGTCACGACCGTACTCAACCGGCGGCTCTGGGTGGAGTGACCGTAGGAAACGTCGCCGTTCCAGCGCCAGTCGCCGGGGAGGCGGCCCTTCAACGAACTCAGCACATTCCAGGTTTGGGTTTTGGTGTTGCGCGGGGTGTTGGCGGTGTCGTGCAGGCGCGTCGTGATCAGCACCGGAACGCCGGCGGCGCCGAGCGCCGCCGTGCCGAAAGGATTGTAGGGGTTGGCGGCCGGCACCGAGGTTTGGAGGAACTCGCCGTCGAAGACGAACGCGGTGTTTTCGGCCAGATTCACCTGGAGCGTCCCCTCCGTCTCCTTGGTGAAGCGGTGCGTCAACTCGGTCATGAGGGCGCGAATGCCCTGCTCCTGCCGGGTCCAGTTCTGGCCGCCGCCGCCGCGCGCGCCCCAGCCTTCCGTGGCGTTGTTGTCGAGCGCGGGGATGAGCTGCGAGGCGGTCAGGAGACCGTTCGACGTGCGCGGGACCGACGCGTAGGGCACGTTGAGGATCGGGAGGTTGGTGGTGGCGCCCGCCGCGCGCTGGATGTTGAGGTTCGAGCCGATGGTGGGAAAGGCCAGCCCGGTGAAGAGCGAGGGATTGCGCTCCAGCACGCGCGTCCGCATGCGGGTGTAAAATCCGCCCTCGTTGTTGGACATGCCGTTGTTGTGCGAATAATTCGCCGACATCATCAACTGGGTCCGACCTTGGTTAAACACCACGCCGCCCGCGAGCGAAAGGCCCACCCGGGCGGCGTCGCCCGCACTCGTGCGATTGCCGTAGGTGGTGGAGATCTCGAAGCCGCGGTAGTCGCTGCGGAGAATGATATTCACGACGCCGCCGGTGGCGTTGGCCCCGTAGATCGCGCCCGCCGAGCTGGGCAGGAACTCGATGCGTTCGACGGCCGCGAGGGGGATGGTATTGAGGTCGGCCTGGCCGGACGCGGTGGACGAAGCGGACCCGCTGGGCAGGCGCCGGCCGTTGACGAGGACGAGCGTATCGGCGGCGCCGAGACCGCGGGAATTGATCACACTCACGTTCGCGTTGGTGTTGCCGATGCCGCTCGGTGAGACCGCGTTGGCGGTGTTCTGCGGCAGCTGCGTGATGAAGTCCTGCATCGAAATCGCGCCGCTGCGATCGATGAGTTCGCGGTCGACGACCACGTAGGGAGTGATGTCGTCCACCGAGCGGGGCTGGTCCACGTTGCGGGACTCGAAGCGGTCGCCCTTGATCTCAAATTTCTCGAGTGCGACCGCGGCTTGCCCGGCCGCGGGGTTGGCCGAGGCGGTGGATTGGGCGTGGGCCGAGGCGGCCCCGCCGACGAGAGCGGCAAGAAAGGCGGTGAGGAAACGGGTTTGAGCGCGCATGGTTTTGCTGGGTGGGCCGGTGAGGGAACCTGGATACAGTGTGGAAAGGGGAGGGCGGCGGGTCAGCCGACCGCGACCAAGGAATGGAGCGTGCGGAAATAAAGGTGCCCGTCGGAGATGGCGGGGGTGGCCATCGCGGGTTCCTCGAGGCGATTGACGGCGAGCTTCCGATATTCCGGGCCGGCGGCGATCACATGCACGTCGCCCTCCTCGCTGGTGCAGTAAATTTTGCCGTCTCCGGCCACCGGCGACGCCGAGAAGCCGGCGGCGACGGGCACCACGCGCTCCTGATAGTGGGCCTTGCCGTCCCGGGCGTCCATGCACTTCAGGATGCCGGCGTTGGAACCGCAGTAGAGCAGGTCGCGGTAAACGAGCGGCGTCTGGATGTAGAGGCCGCTCTTCTGGTCGGACCACGCGATGAACGGGCCCGAGGTCTCGCCGGCCGCCGGGGTGATGTCGCCCGTCGCGCCGGGTCGGATCGCCCACACGGGTGCGGCGCTGCCGTGGCCGTTGGCCACGTAGATCAGGCCGTGCGCGGAAAACGGCGTGGGGATCGGGTTGTCGCCGCCGGTTTTCAGCCGCCAGAGCTCCGCGCCGGTGGTGAAGTCGTAGCCCGCCACGTAGGGCCAGCCGTTGGCGACGACCTGCGTGCGCCCGCCCGCGGTGTGCACGTAGGGCGTCGACCAGCAGCGCTCGCACACGCCCTTGCGCGGCGTGCGCCAGAGTTCCGTGCCGTCGGAGAGGCGGAACGCCGCGAGGTAGGGATTGTCGGGTGCGTCGCACTGGACGACGATCCGGTCGCCGTGCAGGGTGGGCGAACTCGCGTAGCCCCAGCCCACGCCGTATTTGCTCACGTTGACGACGCCGAGGTCCTTCGTCCAGCGGCGCTCGCCGTCGAGGCTGTAACAGTGGAGGCCTTCGGAGCCGAAGCACGCGACGAGGACTTTGCCGTCCGTCGAGAGCGTGGTGTTGGCCTGCGTGGCTTTCAGGTGGCGCTGCGTGCGCGGGACGGCCTGATGCGCGGTTTGCTCCCAGAGCATTTTGCCGGTGCGCTTGTCGAAACAGAAGATCTTCCACGTTTGCTCGGCGGTTTCCTCGGCGGCGGTGCGATCGCCGTAGAGGCCGAGCTTGATCGGCGCCTGGCCGGCGGAGTTCACCGCCGTCGCGACGAAGAGCCGGTCGCCCCAGACCACCGGGCTCGAGTGGCCGAGGCCGGCAACGGGAATCTTCCACTTCACCTTCCACGCGGTGGGCAGCGGCGACGAATCGCCGACGCCGCTCGCCAACGGGCCGCGAAACGAGGGCCAGTTCGACGTCGCCGCCGCGAGGGCGCGGTGCGCGCCGAGCAGCAACGGCAGCGCGACGAAGCGGCGGCGCGTCAGCGACGACAGGAGCGACGGTTCAGCGAGAGCAGGGGTCGGGCGCGGTGCGGGAGGGTTCATGGGAATTGGGTTGGTCATACGCATCTCTGAGCAGGCTTTCCTTGGCGTTCAAGCGGGGGACTTGAGCCGGAGGAATTCAAGCGACGGGGGACGGTGTGGGAACGAAGCCTCCTCACCAAAGCACTCGGCCTGCCAGCACGCCAACTATTTGGTAACCGATCCTCCGCCTCGGAAACCGAACGTGGCCGTGAAGAGGAAATGCCGCCGTCGGCGATCTCTTGGGTGCGTGATGGGGAGGATCATTTTCCGGCGGGTGCGACAAATTCCTCGCGGCTGAGTTTTCCGTCGCCGTTCCGGTCGAAATTCTGGAAACGCTGCCCGAGGTTCGGGGCGTCTTTCATCCCGGCGCGATATTCGTCGAGGGTGAGGGCGCCGTCGTGGTTGGTGTCGATGCGCGCGAACGCGGCGGCGCGGTCGGGCGCGGCTTTCTTGGCCGGAGCGTTCGGGGGCGCGGGCGTGGTGGCCGTGGTGGATGCCGAGGTTCGATCGGCGGCGCTGATGCAGGACGCATCGACGGTGGTGGGCAGCGTGGCGTGCCAGGCGAGTGCGAGCTGCGTGAGGC
>CAJAYO010000561.1 GCA_903948415.1 uncultured Opitutia bacterium
CCACGCTCGATCTCGCGCTCGGCTATTCCCATCCGATTCTGATGGAAATCCCGGCCGGCATCAAACTCACCGTCACCGACCAGACGAAGATCAAGGTCGAGGGTGCAGACAAGCAGCTTGTCGGCGCCGTCACGGCGGAGATCCGCAGCTATTACCCGCCCGAGCCCTACAAGGGCAAAGGTGTCCGTATCGTTGGCGAACGCGTCCGCCGCAAAGAAGGCAAGACTGTCGCCTAATCGTAACCATCCTTTTCAGGGTCCATCCCATGAGCACTTCCAAAGCCATCCTCCTCCAGAAACGTCGTTGGAGAATCCGCAAAAAAGTTACCGGCACCGCCCTCCGCCCGCGCCTCTGTGTCCGCTTCACCGCGAAACACGTGTACGCCCAGGCGATCGACGACGATACCGGCACCACGCTGGTTTTCCTTGGCAGCCTCGACGCCGAACTGCGCAAGCAGAAGCTGAAGGCCAACATCGCTGGCGCGAAAACGCTCGGCGTCGCCTTCGCCTCCAAGGCCAAGGCCGCCGGCATCGCCTCGGTCGTCTTCGACCGCAGCGGCGCCCCTTACCACGGTAAAGTCAAAATCTTCGCCGACGCCGCTCGCGAAGGTGGCCTCAAATTCTAAAAATCAGCATGAGCACCGAATCCTCTTCCGCGCCCGAGAGCGCCACGCCAGCCCCCGTCACCCCGGTCGTGACTGCCCCTGCTGCTGCCGCGCCTGAGCGCGAACAGCGCGCCCCCCGCGGCCAAGGCGGCGGCGGCGGCTTCCGCGGCGGCCAAGGCGGCAATCGCGGCCCCGGCGGCAATCGCGGCCCCCGCCGCGACAACCGCGACAAGCCCCAGGACGGCGACGGTCCGACGATGATCGAAAAGGTCGTCTTCATCAATCGCTGCGCCAAGGTCGTCAAGGGCGGTCGCCGCTTCTCCTTCGCTGCGCTCGCCGTCGTTGGCGACGGCAAGGGCAAAGTTGGCATCGGCTACGGCAAGGCGAACGAAGTTCCCGACGCCATCAAGAAGGGCACCGCCAACGCCCACAAGCACCTCGTCAGCGTGAAGCTCAAGGGCGACACGATCCCGCACGATGTGCTCGGTCGCTATGACGGCGGTCGCGTCATGCTCAAGCCCGCGTCCCCCGGCACTGGTCTCATCGCCGGTGGTGGTGTCCGCGCGGTCCTCGAGGCTGCCGGCGTCAAGAACATCCTCACCAAGTCGATGGGTTCCTCGAACCACATCGCCGTCGTGCACGCCACGCTCAACGGCCTCCTCCAGCTCCGTCTCGCCGAGAACATCACGGCGATCCGCAAGTCGAGCTAAGTCCCTTCACTCAAGAATCCGAGTCCCGCTCCGCCCATCGGCGGGGTGGGGCGACCCATCCCAGGAACCATCATGAAACTCCACGAACTTAAGAACGTTAAAGGTGCCATTCACCGCAAGAAGCGCGTCGGTTGCGGCGAAGGCGGCGGCCACGGCAAGACCTCCGGTCGCGGCGGCAAGGGCCAGTCGGCCCGCTCCGGCAGCTCCATCCGCCCCGGCTTCGAAGGCGGCCAGATGCCCCTTTACCGCAAGCTCCCGCACCGCGGCTTCAATCAGTTTAATTTCCGCACCGAGATCGCGATTTTGAACATCGGCGACCTCGCCGGCCTCGACGCCTCCGTCACGGAAGTCAATGCCGTGTCCCTCGCGGCCGCCGGACTCATCCGCAAGGGTGAGACGGCCGTCAAGATCCTTGGCGATGGCGAAGTCACCCGCGCCTTCAAGGTGACCGCCGCCAAGTTCTCCGACTCGGCCAAGGCCAAGATCGAAAAAGCCGGTGGCCAGGCCATCGTTGCCTAAAGTGAAGCGCGTCGGCTAACCGCCGCGCGCTTCGTTTTTTTCACACGTCTCCCAACCTCCCGTCTCACGCTGTGTTTTCCGCCTTCACGAACTCCCTGAAGATTCCCGAGCTCCGCTCGCGCATTTTCTACACGCTTTCGCTGTTGTTCGTGGCCCGCGTGGCCGCGCACATCCCGCTCCCCGGCATTGATCCGGCCCCGCTCCAGCGGTTTTTCGGCGATCAGTCCGCCGGCGGCGCCAGCGCCCTGGTGGGTCTCTACAACATGTTCACCGGCGGCGCCCTCATCAAGGGGGCCATCGCCGCGCTGGGCATCATGCCGTATATCAGCGCCTCGATCATCTTCCAGTTGATGACCGCCGTTGTGCCGGCCCTGAGCCGCCTGCAGCAAGAGGGTGATGTCGGTCGCCAGAAGCTCACCCAGTACACGCGTTACGCGACGGTTCTCATCTGTTTGATTCAGGGCACGCTGCTCTTGCTCGCCCTCAACAACCCGACCCAGCTGTTTGCCGGTTACGACCTCGCCGTCTACGGCCCGATCGTCATCGTCAACAAGTGGAGTTTCATTCTGACCTCGGTCATCTTCATGACGGCGGGCACGATGTTGCTGATGTGGCTCGGCGAGCAAATCACCCAGCGCGGGATCGGCAACGGTGTCTCGCTCCTGATCACGGTCGGCATTCTGGCCGACATCCCCGGCGCGACCGTCGCGACCTACAACCTCTTTGTCAAGCCCGTCGGCACCGGCACCAGCCTCGGCCTCCCGCAGGCCGTGATCATGGTGGGCCTCTTCCTCGTCGTCACCATGGGTATTATCATGGTGGTGCAGGGGCAGCGGAAGATTCCCGTCCAGTACGCCAAGCGCGTCGTCGGCAACAAGGTCATGGGCGGCCAGAGTTCGTTCCTGCCGCTCAAGGTGAACTATTCCGGCGTCATGCCCGTCATCTTCGCGAGCGCGATTTTGCTCTTCCCCCAGCAGATTTTCTCCTGGGTCGGCAGCGCCTATAACATCAAATTCCTGACCGAGATTTCCCAAAACCTCCTCCGTGGTCACTGGTCTTACTACGCCTTCAACATCACGCTCATCCTCTTCTTCAGTTATTTCTGGGTGTCCGTCATGTTCAAGCCGATCCAGATCGCCGACGATCTGAAGAAATACGGCGGCTACATTCCCGGCGTGCGTCCCGGCGAGCCCACGGCGCAGTTCCTCGATTTCATCATGACCCGCCTGACCTTGGCCGGGGCGATCTTCCTCACGGTGATCGCGGTCATGCCGGACGTGCTGCTCTTCGAACTCGATGTGCCGCCGCGCATCGCCTACTTCTTCGGCGGCACCGGCATGTTGATCACGGTCGGCGTCATCCTCGACACGATGCGCCAGATCGAGACGTTCCTCTTGCAGCGCCACTACGACGGCTTCCTCAAGAAGGGCCGGATCCGCGCCCGCAGTGCGAATCCGCAGGGTGGCATGACGGGCGACGCGCTCAGCACCGAAGCGGTGTTGAAGCTCGCGCTGCCGATGCTCGGACTGCTCGTGTTGGGCCTTGGCATCTGGGGCTACCGGATGTTCACGAAATAAAACCTTTACTCGGGTCGCGATGGGCCCCATCAACGACCCCTTTTCTCGTTCCGGCGCTCCCGCCAAGACGAAGTTCCTTCTCCTCGGTTCAACTGATTTCCGCTTGGAAAACCTGATGAACCGGGCCCGTTCTTTGAATATTGAGCACGTCTCTCCCCTCCGCCTCGTGCGGCCGGAGATTTCGCGCCGCCCGGTTCACGCCGCGGCGGAGGAAGCAAACACGCTGGCGCTGATGCGCCGCTGGTTCTTCGCGCGCAAACCTGATGCGGGATTCGTTCTAAGCGAATTCCCGGCTACGCTGCTCCAAGCAATTGTGTTCGACGAATGGCTCGATGCCCGCGACGAAAGCCTCCATGGCGTTCTCGTCGGCATCGGTTCCAACGAAGCCGTCGTCCAACACTACCGCACGCTCGGTCTCATCTTTGAGCCGGGCGACCTCGCCGCATGAGTGCCATTCCGATCAAAAACAAAGACGGGATCGCCAAAATGCGCGAGGCGTGCGCCATCGCCGCCACGGTCCTTGAGCAACTCAAGCCGCTGGTCAGGGCTGGCATCACGACGCAAGACTTGGAAGAGGCCGGACGCGATTGGATCGCCCGCCTCGGAGCCCGTAGCGCCTGCTACGGCTACCAGCATGGTTCGCGACGCTACCCAGCGCACACCTGCATCTCGGTGAACGACGAAGTGGTGCACGGCATCCCGTCCTTCAAACGCATCCTCCGCGAAGGCGATATCGTTTCGCTCGACATCGTCGTGTGGAACGACGGCTACGTCGGCGACAACGCCTTCACCGTCCCGGTCGGCCCGGTTTCCTCCGCCGTCGAGAAACTTCTCCGCGTCAGCCGCGAGGCCCTCGACCTCGGCATCAAACAGGCGCAGGTGGGCAACCGGATCGGCGACATCTCCCACGCGATCCAGCACTACTGCGAGGCCCACGGCTTCAGTCTGGTCCGCGACATGGTCGGTCACGGGGTCGGCGTCTCGATGCACGAGCCGCCCGAGATCCCGAACTTCGGCCGCAAAGGTTCCGGCGACAAGATCAAGGCCGGCATGACGCTCGCGATCGAGCCCATGGTCAACCTCGGGCACCACAAGACGAAGACGCTCTCCGACGGTTGGACGGTTGTCGCCGCCGACGGCTCGCCCTCTGCTCACTTCGAACATACCGTCCTCACGACGGACCGCGGCCCGGAAATCCTGACCCTCCCGCGCCCCTTGACCGCTCCCTTTTCCTCCTGATTTTTCCTGCCACTTTCATCACTCAACTCTCAACTAAAAAATTATGCCACGTCTCCTCGGTGTAGAAATCCCCGCGAAAAAGAAAGTCGCGTATTCCCTGCGTTATATCAACGGCATCGGCCCCACGCGCGCCGATCAGCTCGTTAAAGAAGCCGGCCTGAATCCCGACATGCGGGCTCAGGATCTGACGGAGGAACAACTCAACAAGATCCTCCACATCATCACCGAGAACAAATGGGTGCTCGAGGGTGACCTCCGCCGCGAAATCGCGGCGAATCTCAAACGCCTCCAGGCGATCAATTGCTACCGTGGCATCCGCCACCGCCGCAGCCTCCCCGTGCGCGGTCAGCGTACGAGCACCAACGCCCGCACCCGCAAGGGCCCGCGCAAGACCGTGGGTGTCACCAAGGCCGCTCCCGAAAAATCTTAATAAAACACCTCCATGGCCGAAGAAAAGTCCGCTCCCAAGAAAGAGAAACCCGCCAAGCCCGCCGCCGACGGCGCGCCGGCTGCCGCTCCCGCCGAGAAAAAGGCCAAGGCGCCCAAAGCCGACAAGGCTGCGAAGCCCGCTGCTGACGGGGCCGCTCCCGCGGCTCCCGCCGCCGGCGAGCCCGCTCCGAAGGCTCCCGCGCCCAGCGAAAAACCGGTGGAGATGATTGGCGGAGTCGCCAAGCAGCCCACGGCCGAAGACCTCCTCAAGGAGGAGCTTGGTACCATCAAGGTCCGCAAGGCCAAGGGTTCCAAGAACGTCGTCTCCGGATACGCCAACGTTCTCGCTTCCTTCAACAACACGATCGTCTCGATCACCGACCAAAAAGGTCAGGTCATCGCCTGGTCCAGCGCCGGCAAGTGCAACTTCCGCGGCTCGCGCAAGTCCACCGCCTACGCCGCGCAGGTCGTCGCTCAAGACGCCGCCCGCAACGCCATGTCGCACGGTCTGAAAGACGTGCAGATCCGTGTTTCCGGTCCCGGCCTCGGCCGCGACTCCGCCATTCGCGCTCTCCAGGCCATCGGCCTTGAGATCACGTCCATCGTCGACGTCACGCCGATTCCGCATAACGGCTGCCGCCCCCGCAAACGTCGTCGCGTCTAATCCACGCTGCGCGCTCCACCCTCACTCTCACTCTTTCCCTTTACACTTCCATGGCTCGTTATACCGGCCCTACCACCCGCATCAGCCGCCGCTTCGGGACTTTCCTCCTCGGCTCCGGCAAAGCTTTCGAACGCCGCAGCTATCCGCCGGGCGTCCACGGCCCGAAGATGCGCCGCAAGCTCTCCGAATACGCTGTCGGCCTCAATGAAAAGCAAAAGCTCCGTTACATCTACGGACTGCTCGAGCGCCAATTCCGTCGCGTCTTCGAAATCGCCAAGCGCGAGCGCGGCGTCACCGGCGAACGCTTCCTCCAGCTCCTCGAGACCCGTCTCGATAGCACCGTTTACCTGCTCGGCCTCGCCAAGAGCCGCGCCGCCGCCCGCCAGTTCGTCAACCACGGCCACATCCGCGTCAACGGCCACAAGGTCGACATCGCCAGCTACAACGTGCTTCCCGGCGACGAGATCGAGGTCAAGAACTCGCCCGCGTCCCGTCAGCTCGGCACGCGTTGTCTCGAGGAAAACCGGATCCGCAACGTCCCCGGCTGGCTCACGATGAACGCCGAGACCTTCAAGGCCACGGTCGTGCGTCTGCCCACGCGCGACGAGATGGAGCAGAACATCAACGAGCAGCTCATCGTCGAGTTCTACTCGCGCTTCTGATCCGCCCTCACCCTTCACCTTTTTCTCCTAATCGTCAGAGTTCATCACCATGCCCAAACGCCTCGGAAAGTTCGAACTCCCCAGCAAGCTCACCAAGGTTGAGGACGGCGCCACGCCGACCTACGCCAAGTTCATCGCCGAGCCCTTCGAGGCCGGTTATGGCCACACCGTCGGCAACTCCCTGCGCCGCGTCCTCCTCAGCTCCGTTGAAGGCTCCGCCATCTCGTCGATCAAGATCGACGGCGTGAACCACGAGTTCCAGTCCATCGACAACGTCGTCGAGGACGTGACGGACATCGTGCTCAACCTGAAGAAAATCCTGATCGTCTCCACCAAGCGCGAGCCGATCACCCTCCTCATCCGGGCCTCCAAGGCCGGTCCTGTGACCGCCGCCGACATCCAGGCCGACGCCAACATCACGATCATCAACCCCGACCAGTTGATCTGCACCCTCGACACGAAGCGCAGCTTCGAGGCCGAGATCGAGATCAAGACGGGCCGCGGTTATTATCCCGGGGTCGAAAACAAGAAGGAAGAGCAGGCCATCGGGGTCATCCCGATCGACTCCCTCTTCTCTCCGGTTCGCCTCGTGAAGTATGCCGTGGAAGCGACGCGCGTCGGCCAGATCACCGATTACGACAAGCTCATCCTCGAGATCTGGACCGATGGCCGCATCACCCCGGACGACGCGCTGAAGCAGTCCGCGTCGATTCTGAAGCATCACCTCGACGTGTTTGATCGCGTCTCCGAAGAGTCTTACGAGTTCGAAAACCAGCAGTCCGAGGTCAGCGAGGAGCAGAACAAGCTCCGCAAGCTCCTCAACATGTCGGTCAACGAAATCGAGCTCTCCGTCCGCGCGGCGAACTGCCTCAACAACGCGAACATCACCACCGTCGGCGAACTCGCGATGAAGACCGAGCAAGAGATGCTCAAGTATCGCAACTTCGGCAAAAAATCCCTCAACGAAATCAAGGAGAAGCTCGAAGCCCTCGGCCTGTCGCTCGGCATGAAGTTCGACGAGCGCCTCCTCGACACGAAGAAGGAAGCCTGACGCGAAGTAGCGAGTAGCCGGTAGCGGGCAGCGAGCATGTCTCGTCCCGCTGCTTCCTCTGCTCGCTACCCGCTACTCACTATTCACTACTCATTTTGGCTCTCGCGCCGTCCGCTGCCGCGCCACGCTGCGACCGGATTGCCGATCGGGGGCCACCTAAAACACCCATCCCATGCGTCACAATAAACACCACGCCTCCCTCGGCGTCACCGTCGAACATCGTCGCTCGATGATGTCCAATATGGCCGCGTCGCTCATCACGCACGGCCGCATCGAGACCACGCTCGCGAAAGCCAAGGCTCTCCGTCCGTTCGTCGAAAAAGTCGTCACCAAGGCCAAACAGGCCGCGGCGAAGACCGAAAAGAAGGACGCGATCCATCTCCGCCGCCTCGCCCTCAGCGTGGTGCGCGACGAGACCGCGATCACCAAGCTGTTCAATGAACTCCACAAAGAGTTCACGAACCGCAATGGTGGCTACACCCGCATCTACAAACTCGGCCAGCCGCGCCAGGGCGACGCCGCCGAGATGGCCCTGATCGAGTTCGTCAAGGCCGATGACCCGGGTTACAAGAAGTCCAAGGGCAAGAAGACCGCGAAGGGCAAGAAGGCCAAGGCCGCTCCCGCAGCCGAAGCCGCCGCTCCCGCTGCTGCGACGCCCGCCGTGACGACCCCCGAGACCACGAGCTGATTCTGTTCTGCTCTCCACTTTGCGTCCAACGCGCCGACTTAACTGTCGGCGCGTTTTTTTTGTGGGTACCGCGGCGGTTGTCCGCTGGGTTTTTGTTGCGAGCCGGGCGCCCGCGCACCCATTGCTTGGGGGTGCTTGATCTCACCACCGCCGCCGTCCTCTACTGCGCGATTGTCGCGGTGGTGTTTGTCGGCGTGTGGTTATGGTATGATCGGCGCGATCACCGGCGCTTCGATCTCGAGCGCCGCAAGACCACGTTTCACTGTATCCGGTGTGACGCCCTCTACTCGGCGCCCTCCGGTACCCCGCTCTGCAAGTGCCCGAAGTGCGGCCACGAAAACGCCCGCCTTCGCTTTTGAGATAACCCGCCATTTTGAGGGTGTCCCCTCCTGCGGTTCAGCGGAAAAACGCGCTCACCCTGCTGGTCTCTGAAAACGAGGAAGACACCGCCTCCCGCTCGAGCAGTGGCTCCGACCGCCTGGCCACACTGTCACCGGCGCGGTCATAATGCCGAGCTCGGCATTATTGACCTAATGCCGAGTAGACGATAATGCTGAGTGACGCGCGTGGTCACCTGCGCCGCAGAGTGAGATTCGCGACGAAGGTCGCCTGATTACTCGGCATTATCGCACGGCTTCAAGGAAGCCGATGAGCCGTGAATTTGGCCTCGGCGGACGCGAGCGCGGAGGGGTGTCAAACGCTTCGAGTTGCTGCAGGCATTGCTGCTTCATTTTCAAATCGGCAACGACGTAGCCGTGCGTGGTGACTGGCGACGCATGACCCAGCCATAGGGCGACAATCTCCACCGCGACGCCGGATTGGAGCAGGTGCATGGCGGCGGTGTGGCGGAAAGTGTGCGGGGTGACGCGACGCTGCTTGAGCGAGGCGCAATGCCGGGTCGCATTCTTGACGATCAGTGCGAGCCGAAACGCGACACCGTCGCGGGTGAGCGGCGCTCCGCGCAGATTGGTGAAGACTGGCCGGTCGGCGCGGATGTGATGAATTTGGCACCAACGGCGTAGACGCTCAGCCAAGGCGGATGGAATCGGCACTTCGCGCTCCTTGCGGCCTTTGCCGTGCAAGCGAACGACACGGCCGCGAAGATCTTCGGCCCGCAGTTGGAGCAACTCCGAAACTCGCGCGCCGGTGTTGTAGAGCAAGGTGAAGAACAGGTGATCGCGTTGTCCGGTCCATCGGTTGGCGTCGATGGCCTCCAGGATCGCGTTGGCCTCGGCGCGGCTGAGATAACCGAGCACCGGCTTGGTCCAGCGCTTGACTGGGATGGCAAGGATACGTTGGAGCGAGAAAAGTCGGCCTGGCGCATCAAACACGGTGATGTAGCGAGCGAATGAACGCAGGGCGGCGAGTCGCACGTTGCGGGTCTGGATGGTGTTGTCACGTTGCGATTCAAGGTGCTCTAGAAAAGCGAGCAGTGCGTCCGCATTGAAATCGTCGAAATCCAAGCGATCAATCGGCCGGGCGGAGCGCTCGGCGAGGAAGGGCAGCAACAGTCGAAAGGTGTGCCGGTACGAATCGAGCGTGTGTGCACTGACGTTACGCTGCTTCGGGAGGAAATCGCCGAAGAACCGCTGCACGACCTCTGGAAAGCTGGGCGTCATGGTTCGGTGTCATCGCGCCGCACGCGGTAGTGTTCGAATTGCTTGGCGGCCGCGCGCAGCGCAGCGCTTTGGCCTGAAACATACCACCAAGTGTGGGTGAACTTTGCGTGCCCCAGATAGCGCGTGAGGAGCAGGAGGTGATGCGCGACCGGTGCCTCCTGACGGCTCCATTGGGTTATCAACTTTGAGGCGAAAGTGTGGCGAAAATCATAGGGACGAACCGAGCGACGCAGTCCATTGCTCTGGATGCCCCGGAACAATCGTTTCATGGTCAAGTTGTAGTTTGTCTTGGACAGCGGGCGCCCGATCGGGCCGACAAACAAAAACTCGCCCATCGGGCAAAGTCGGCGGCGATGCTCGAGGTAAGCTTGGAGTGCGGCCACGGTGGTGGAGTGCAACGGCAGCACGCGTTGCGGGCTCGCTTTCGATGGAGGCACGCGGATCGTGCCCGCGACCGGCTCAAAATCCACCAAGCGGAGGCGGAGTGCCTCGCAGGGGCGCATGCCGGTGCAGGCGAGCAGACCGATGAGCGTTTCGTAGGTATGAGGCCGCAGCGGGGAATAGACGTCGGCCAATCGCCGGGCGCGGTGCATGACTCGGGCAACCTCAGCGTCGGTGAAGATATGCGGCCTGGTTCGCGTGGGCGCGCGACCCAGCACGCGAGGCGGCGGCACTTCGGTGCGCGGATCGAGGTTGGCGCAGTAGAGGGCGAAGTTGCGCACGTAGGCGAGTCGGGCGGAGCAGGCTGCTGGACCTACTTCTGTTTGGCTGGCCCAGGCGACGGCGCGGGAGGTCGTGATCGGCTGGCGCGGCGCGACCTGATCGCAGTAGGCGGCGAAGCTCCACAGGCGTTTGTCGTAAGAGATCAGGCTGTACCCAAGCCGACGCCGATGTTCGAGGTAGCGGCGCACCAAAGTGGTCATCTTTAGCGCGGGGCTCATCGTGGCCAGGGCTGGGCAACTTGCCGCAAGCCTTCGAAGTCCACCTGCGTGTATCGATGAGTGGAATTAAGGCTGCGGTGACCGAGCAGATCGGCTATCTCCTTCACCGGTGCGCCTGAGGAATAAAGGCGGCTCGCAAAGGTGTGACGGAGCCGATGGGCCCCGCTCCACGACTTGGGGAAGCCGCAGCGGCGGTAGGCGCAGCGCATGGCGTGCGCGACAGCGGCACGGTCGAGTGGTGTTCCGGTGAAGCGCGGATGGCGCACGAACACGCGGTCCGACGCGCAGGCGGGGCGGAATTGGTCGACGTAAGTTTGGAGCGCTCCGCGCAGATTAGGCTCAAGCGGTAGCGTGCGCTCCGCGTGGGCTTTGATCCCAGGCACCGTGATCGAATCGTCCGTCCAATGGAGATCGCTCAGTCGGAGGAGAACGACCTCGCCGGTGCGAAGACCGAGATCGACCATGCACAGTGCCATCGCGTAGTCGCGGTTACCTTCGCGATTGTCGCGGTCGAATGACTCAAGGAGTTGGCGTCGCTGCTCTTCGCTGAGAATCGGCGGGGATCGCCGCTCGAAACCATAACTCGCCCGATAGGAAACCGCGTTGGCGAGCACGACCGCGCAGGCACCGCGCAGATGCACGAATCGTAGGAACGAACGCAGTGTGGACAAGCGGTCATTGGCGACGTTGGCGGCGTAGTTGCGGCTGCTCTCGTCGCAATACCGCCAGATGTCGCGGACGGTGACCCTAGACCAATCGCAGGGTTGCGGGCCAAACTGCCAGACGAGGAACTTGCGCACGGTGCGAGATTGCTTCGCAAGCGTGGTCTGGCAGATCCCTTTGTGGTTGGCGCGAAAGTCGAGAAACTCGTCGATCAACGGCTGCCATGGCGTGGTCTTTAGCCGTCGCGAAGGATTGCGGTAGCGAAGCCAGATGCGGATGAAGCCGCGTCCGAGCTGCTTGTCAGGCGGTCGCAATCGGTGCAAGAGCGCCAGCAGCTCCTCGTAACCCAGGTCGGTAAGGCTACCACCGCCCCGCGCGGCGCGTTCGCTAAAAAAGATCAGTCGCTGTTCGTGTTGTCGGATCGTGGACTCAGCGTAACCACGACCACGGAGATGGGCGCAAAAGGAGTCCCGGATGGCCATGTCGTCGCTGGCGCGTTGGTGTTCGCGTGTTGGAGTTGGTGCATCTGCAGCCACAGCGCCTACGTGAGAAACCGGCGTCTCGGCGATGTTGCGGGAGCTCTGGTAAGGGTCCTGTAAAACCGCGCCGGCGAGGAGTCGCGGCCTCCTCAATAATGCCGAGTAATCAGGCGGACCTTGTCGCGAATCTCACTCTGCGGCGCAGGCCACCACGCGCGTCACTCAGCATTATCGTCTACTCGGCATTAGGGCAAATGCAGCCACGTAGGGCGGGGTCAAAAGCAGCCACCTTGAGCGGGTAGTTTACGCCGAGGGCGAAGATCG
>CAJAYO010000562.1 GCA_903948415.1 uncultured Opitutia bacterium
GCTGTCGCACAACCCGGCCCGCCCGCGCTGGATCAACCGCGACCGCTTTGTCCTCTCCGGCGGCCACGGCTCCATGTTTCTCTACAGCTGGCTCCATCTGAGCGGCTACGATCTGCCGATCGAGCAGGTGGCGAAATTCCGCGCGCTCCACAGCACGACGCCCGGCCACCCCGAGTTTCATGAGACGCCCGGCGTCGAGGCCACCACGGGTCCGCTCGGCCAGGGGATCGGCAACGCCGTGGGTATGGCGCTCGCCGGCCAGATGGCCGCCGCCCGTTTCAACACGCCCGAGCACGAGATCTTCAACTACCACGTCGTCGCGCTCGCGGGCGACGGCTGCATGCAGGAAGGTGTCGCGATGGAGGCGTGCGCGTTTGCCGGCCACCAGAAACTCGGCAACCTCATTTTGATTTACGACTCCAACGACGTCACCCTCGACGCGATGGCGAACAAGACCCAGAGCGAGAGCGCCGCGCAGCGCTTCAAGGCCATCGAGTGGGATGTGCAGACGGTCGACGGCCACGATCTCGCCGCGTTCCTGAAGGCGTTCAACCGCGCCAAGAAAACCAAGTCCGGCAAGCCCCAGCTCATCATCGCGAAGACGATCATCGGCAAGGGCATTGCCGAAGTGCAGGGCACCGCGAAGGGCCACGGCGAGGGCGGCGCGAAGTTCTCCGCCGCCGCCCGCGCGTCCCTCGGCCTTCCGGCCGACCAGCATTTCTTCGTGAGCGACGACGTGCGCGCCTATTTCGCGGGGCACAAGGACCGCCTCGTGCGCGCCTGCAACAAATGGCACAAGACCTATAAGGCGTGGATCGCCGCGAACCCCGAGAAGGCCGCGCTGCTCGACTCACGCGAGACCGCGCCGAGCGCCGCCGCCCTCCTCGAGAAGATCCCGCTGTTTCCCGCCGACGCGAAACTCGCGACGCGCGCCGCCGGGCGCGACGTCCTCCAGCCGCTCGCCGCCGCACTTCCGCTCCTGATTGGCGGCAGCGCCGATCTCTACGGCTCGACGCTCAACTACATCGCCGCCGAAAAGGATTTCGACGAGACCAACCGCGCCGGCCGCAACATCCGCTTCGGTATCCGCGAACACGGTATGGCGGCCATCGCTAACGGTATCGCCTACGACGGCCTCTTCCGTCCGAGCATCGCGACCTTCCTGGTGTTCGCCGACTACTCGCGTCCCGCCATGCGCATCGCCGCCCTCGCGAAGCTGCCGGTGGTCTATATCTATACGCACGACTCGGTGGGCGTCGGCGAAGACGGCCCGACGCACCAGCCCGTGGAGACCATTTCCGGCCTGCGCGTGATTCCGAATCTCGATGTGATCCGGCCGGGCGATCCCGAGGAAACCGCCGGCGCCTTCGCCGCCGCCCTCGAGCGCACGGACGGCCCGACGCTCCTCGCGCTCACGCGCCAGAATCTGCCGACGCTCAACGATATTCCCCCGCACATCCGCCGCGCCGGCGTGCTCAAGGGCGGCTACGTCGCCGTCCAGGAAACCGCGCCGCTCTCGCACATCCTCATCGCGACCGGCAGCGAGCTCCAACTCGCCATCGCCGCGGCGGCGACACTCGGCGCCGGCACGCGCGTGGTTTCGCTGCCGTGCACCTCGCGGTTTGACCGCCAGTCGCCCGAGTATCGCGAAGCCATCCTCCCGTCGTCGTGCCGCAAGCGCGTCGCCGTCGAGGCGGGCGTCACGATCCTCTGGCACAAATACGTCGGGCTCGACGGCAAGGTGGTTGGCATCGACCGCTTCGGCCTGAGCGCCCCGGCCCCGACGGTTTTCAAGGAACTCGGTGTCACGGTCGAGGCCGTGGTGGCCGCCGCGCAGGCGCTCTGAGCCCGCCGGCCGCCGGCAAAGCGCCCGAGGCCCGCCCGAGTGGCGGGCCTTTTTTGTGTCGACCGCGGGTCGCGGCCGGTCCGGGTGCGGCCACCTCACGACAAACCCCGATCGGCGCTTGCAATTGTCGTTAGCTCCCTAACTGTCTGCCCCCTTACTTTATTTTTCATGCCGCTGCTCCTCCTGAAAGATCTGCCTCGCTACGAGTGTTTGCTCGAATCCGCGAAAGAGTTTCCCGACCTCGATCCGTCGGCGGCGGAAGCGTATCTGCATCTCCTGCGGGCGGGCGACGACGCCTTCGGGGTTTCGGAGCGCAATCTCGATGCCCACGGCATTTCGCAGGGGCGCTTTTGTGTATTGATGTTGCTGTGGCGGAGTGTGCACCCGCGCGCGCCCAATTTGCTGGGCGCCGCCGGGGCCGAGGCGGGCCCGCGCACCCCCGCGGAACTGGCTGCCGGGGCCAACGTCACGCGGGCCACGATGACGGGCCTGATCGACACGCTCGAGCGCGACGGTTTTGTGAAGCGCGAGCCCGACCCGGTTGACCGCCGCATGATGTCGGTGCGTCTCACGCCCAAAGCCGACAAATTTCTGCGCGAGTTTCTCCCCGGTCATTTCCGCACCACGGCCAAATTGATGGGGGTGCTCACCGAGGCGGAGCGCAAGACCCTCGTCCGGTTGCTGACCAAGATTTCCGCCCAGGCCGCCGCGATGGTGAGCCCCGCCGCCTCCTCCGCCCCGACCGAGCCGGCGGCTCAGGCCGTCTGATGTCTCCTCTTACCACTGTCTGAACTGAACCTACCGTCCACGTCCCATGATCAAGAAATTCTTCATCCTCATTGCCGGCTTCGTCGTTGTCGTGCTCGCGCTCGGCGCGGTCAAAGTCGCTCAAATCAAAGAAATGTCGTCGGTGTCCCACGAAATGCCGGCCAGCGCCGTCACCTCGTTCGAGGCCAAGGCTGTCTCGTGGCAGCCCGTGATCAGTGCCATTGGCACGCTGGCGCCCGTCGAGGGCGTGACCATCGCGGCCGACGCCGACGGCACGATCGTGAAGATCGCCGCCGAGAGCGGCACGGCCGTGAAGGCCGGCGACCTGATTGTCGGGCTCGACACGAGCGTCGAGGTGGCGCAACTCGCCTCGGCCGAGGCCGGGGCCGCGCTCGCCAAACTCCAGCACGATCGCGCCGCCGAACTCGTCGCCAAGAACACGATCAGCAAATCCGAATTCGACGCCGCCACCGCCCAGCTCAACCAGGCCGGTTCCAATGTCGCCGCGCTGAAGGCCATCATCGAGAAGAAGCACGTCCGCGCGCCGTTTGACGGACGCGTCGGCATCCGGCTCGTCAATCTCGGTCAGTTCGTGGCCCGTGGCCGCGCCCTCATGCCGATCCAGAAACTCGACCCGATCTACGTGAATTTCAATATCCCGCAGCGCCAGCTCGCCGCGCTCTCCCTCGGCCAGAAGATCGCGCTCAAGGTCGACGCCTTCCCCCAACCGTTCGAGGGGAAAATCTCCGCGATCAACTCGGAAGTCGATGCCTCCACCCGCAGTGTTTCCGTCCAGGCGATTCTGGCGAATCCCGGCGAACAGCTCCGCGCCGGGATGTTCGTGCAGGTCGAGGTCGAACTGCCCGTCGGGGCGCCCCAGATCGTGCTGCCCGCCACCGCCATCGCCTACGCCCCCTACGGCAATTCCGTCTACGTGATCGAAAAGATGAAGGGCAAGGACGGTCATGAATACCTCGGCGTCCGCCAGCAGATTGTGAAGCTCGGCGCCACCCGCGGTGACCTCGTGGCCATCGAGTCGGGGGTCAAGCCCGGTGAACAGATCGTTTCCGCCGGCGTGTTCAAGCTCCGCAACGGTGCCGCCGTGCAGGTGAACAACACCGTGCAGCCCTCGGCCAACGCCGCGCCCAAGCCGGCCAACACCTGAGCCGCCACCTCCCCGAGCCACCGCCATGCTCTCCAAAAGTTTCACCGATCTGTTTATCCGCAAGCCCGTCATCGCGCTGGTGGTCAACATCGTCATTTTGGTCGTGGGCGTCGTCGCCTACACCAAGCTCAACACCCGCCAATACCCCCGCAGCGACAGTGCGGTCGTCAACGTCACGACGATCTACTATGGGGCGAGCGCCGACACGGTGCGCGGTTACATCACGACCCAGCTCGAGCGCGTGATCTCCAGCGCCGATGGCATCGACTACATCGAGTCCACCAGCAGCGCGAGCGTCAGCACGATCAAGGTGTTTCTGCGGCTCAACTACGACACGAACGCCGCGCTGGCGCAGATCAGTTCGAAGATCGACCAGGTGCGCAACGAGCTCCCGCCCTCGGCCGAGACGCCCACGATCAACGTGGAGACGGCCGACAGCCAGTTTGCCTCGTCGTATATCAGTTTCTATTCGGACTCGCTCGATCAGAACCAGATCACCGACTACCTGAACCGCATGGTGCAGCCGCGGCTCTCCTCGGTGAAGGGTGTGCAGCGCGCCGACGTGCTCGGCGGCCGGGTGTTTGCGATGCGCGTCTGGCTCAAGCCCGAAGAACTCGCCGCCCGCAATCTCAGTCCCTCCGACGTGCGTGCGGCCCTCCAGGCGAACAACGCGCTCGCCGCCGTCGGCTCGACCAAGGGCTCCATGCTCAGCGTCAGTCTCGTCGCGAACACGGATCTCAAAAACGTCGACGAGTTCAAGAAGCTCGTCGTCGCCCAGCGCAACGGCACGATCATCCGCCTCTCCGACGTGGCGGACGTGGTGCTCGGCGCCGAAGACTACAACAGCGAGGTGAAGTTCGGCGGCCAGACCGCCACCTTCATGGGCATTTGGGTGCTCCCCACGGAGAGCACGATCGAGGTGATCAAACGTGTGCGCGAGACGATGCCCGAAATCGAACGCGCGCTGCCCGCGGGCCTGAAGGTGAAGATTGCCTACGACGGCACCAAATATATCGACGACGCCCTGAAGGAGATTTTGCGCACGCTGACGGAGACGCTGCTCATCGTCATGCTCGTGATCTTCCTCTTCATGGGTTCGATGCGCTCCGTCCTGATCCCGATCATTGCGATGCCGCTCTCCCTTGTCGGCGCGCTCGCGCTCATGCTGGCGTTCGGGTTCACCATCAATCTGCTCACGCTCCTCGCGATCGTGCTCGCGGTCGGCATCGTGGTCGACGACGCGATCGTCGTCGTGGAGAACATCGAGCGCCATATCCGCGACGGCCAGACGCCCGTCGAGGCGGCGATCCTCGGCGCCCGCGAACTCGTGGGTCCCGTGATCTCGATGACGATCACCCTGGCCGCCGTCTACGCCCCGATTGCCTTCCAGGGCGGTCTGACCGGGGCGCTGTTCCGCGAGTTTGCCATGACGCTCGCCGGCGCCGTCGCCGTTTCGGGTTTTGTCGCGCTGACGCTCTCGCCGATGATGAGCGCCTATCTGCTGAAGGACCACGATCACGAAGAGGCGGGGCTCAGCGGCACGATCAACCGGCTCTTCGACCGCATCCGCAACCGCTACGAGCGGATGATCGGCGCCAGCCTCGGCTGGGTTCCCGTCACCATCACCGGCGCCGTGCTGCTCACCTTCCTGCTCGTGCCGTTCTTCATGTTCGCCCAGAGCGAACTCGCGCCCAAGGAAGATCAGGGCGTGGTGTTCAGCATTCTCCAGACGTCACCGACGTCGACCATCGATCAAAACGTGCTCTTCGCCGATCAGGTCCAGAAAATGTTCACGAGCATTCCCGAGTATGAAAACTCGTTTCAGATCACGAGTGCGAACTTCGGTTTTTCCGGCGCGATCCTGAAGCCGTGGTCGGAGCGCAAACGCTCCTCGATCAAGATCCAGGAGAGCCTGCAGGGGCCGGCCGCGCAAGTGGCCGGGCTCAACGTGATCGTCACGACGCCCGAACCGTTGCCCTCCGGCGGCCAGTTTCCCATCGAGTTGGTGATCCGCTCCACCGCCGACCACAGCGAGATGATGGAATACGCCCAGCAACTCGTGCTCTACGCCAACACCGAGGCCAACGAGCCGAACGCGAAGCCGACATTCTTCTTTGCCGATGCCGACCTCAAGTTCGACCTCCCCCAGGTGGAGATCGAGATCGACAAGGACAAGGTCGCCTCGATGGGCCTGAATCTCAGCGATGTCGCCCGCGACCTCGGGTCGATGCTCGGCGGCGGCTACGTCAACCGCTTCGTCAACGACGGGCGCAGCTACCGTGTGATCCCGCAGGTCGAACGCGGCCAGCGTCTCAATGCCGAGCAACTGCTCGACTACAATGTCCGCGGCCCGGCCGGCCAGCTCATCCCTCTCTCCACCATCGCCACGCTGAAGCACACGGTACAGCCGCGCTCGCTCAACCGCTTTCAGCAGCTCAATTCGGTGAAGATCACCGGCGTCGGCCCGAGCATCGACATCGCGCTGAAGAAGCTCGAGGCGAAGGCGGCCGAGATTCTGCCGCCCGGCTACTCGATCGATTACGGCGGCCAGTCGCGCCAGCTGCGCACCGAGGGCGGTGCCCTCTGGAAAGCCGCGGCGCTGGCCGTGCTGCTCATCTTCCTCGTGCTCGCGGCCCAGTTTAACAGCTTCCGCGATCCGTTTATCATTCTGCTCGGCTCCGTGCCCCTCGCCATCGTCGGCGCGCTCGTACCGATCTTCCTCTGGAAAACGTCGCTCAATATCTATTCCCAGATCGGGCTCATCACGCTCGTCGGCCTGATCGCGAAAAATGGCATTTTGATCGTCGAATTTGCCAACACGCTCCAGGAGCAGGGCGTGGCCAAGCGCGACGCGATCCGCCGCGCCGCTGCGACGCGCCTGCGGCCGGTGCTGATGACGTCCGCCGCGACCGTCTTCGGTCACCTCATGCTGATCTTCGTGACCGGCCCCGGGGCCGCCGCCCGTAACAGCATCGGCTGGGTTCTTGTCGTCGGCATGGCGGTCGGCACGGTTTTCACGCTCTACGTGGTGCCGGCTTTCTATATGTTGATTGCCCGCGACCACGCCAAGGTCCGGACTGAATCGGCGTCCGCGCCGGCCCTGTCGCACGCTCCCTCGCCCGCCAAATAACTCTTTCGTCATGAAACCCGCCCGCCATCACTTCTCCCCGGTAGCCGCTCCGCTCGCCGCCCTCGCGCTCGGACTCGTCACGCTGCAAGGCGCCGAGCCCACGCCCCAGCAGCCGGTGCCCGACCAGCTCGACCTGCCGACGTCGATCCGGTTCGCGCTCGATAACAACTTCGCGATCCGGCAGGCGCGCGAGCGGATCAAACAGCAGGACGGCGTCGTCGTCGAAGTCAGCGCCCGCGCGATTCCCACGGTGGCGGCCAACGCCGCCTACCAGCTCAACGACCAGGAACTGTCGCAGAGTTTTCCCGCGAGCGACCGCACGTGGGCCATCAGCCTGACGGCGTCGCAGGTGATCTACGCCGGCGGCGGGGTCCGGTCCTCGGTGAAGAGTTCCACGCTGGTCCGCGACGCCGCGTTGCTCGATTTGAAGGCCGCGATCAACGACGCGCTCCTCGGCGTGCGCACGGCGTTTTACGGCGTCCTGCTGTCGCGCGAGAAAATCACCGTGCAGGAGAAGAATCTCGACCTCCTCCAGCAGCAGTTGAAGAACGTCACCGACCGCTTCAATGCGGGCACGGTTTCGAGTTTCGAAAAACTCCGGGGCGAGGTCGCCGTCGCCAACGCCAAGGTGCCGCTCATCACGGCGCGCAACGATTACCGTCTGGCCATCGAGACGCTCCGGCAGTCCCTCGGCTTCACGACGAACAAGCAGGAGTCGCTGCGGAAGATTCCCGACTTTATCGGCACCCTGGATTACACGCCGGTGAGCTTTGAGCTCCAGTCCGCTTTCACCGCGGCCCAAGTCAACCGCCCCGAACTCCAGCGCCTCGCCAAGCTCACCTCGGCCCGCGAAGAATCCGTGACCGCCGCGAAGTCCGGGGCGAAGCCGACGGTCTCCGCCTTCGGGGGCTGGCAGCTCCGCAAGGGCGGCACCAACTCGTTCGGCGACTCCAACGACGGCTGGCTGGTCGGCGTGCAATCGCAGTGGGCGATTTTCGACGGCCGCGCCACCGCCGGGCGCGTCTCGCAGGCGCGCTCCGTGCTTGAGCAGACGAAGCTCACGCTCACCGAGGCGCAGCTGGCCGCCGAGGTCGAGGTCCGCCGGGCATTCTCGCAATGGCAGCAGGCCACGGAGCTGGCCGACGCCTCGAAGCTCGTCACGGGACAGGCCGAAGAGTCCGTTCGCCTCGCCAACGCGCGCTACAACGCCGGCACGGGCACGCAGCTCGACGTGCTTTCCGCGCAGGTCGATCTCACGACCGCGCGCACCAACCAGCTCCAAGCCTATTACGCCTACAACGTCGCCGTCGCCAGCCTGCGCAAGGCGATGGGCCAGGCGGATGAATTTGTGACCAACTGAGCGGACTCCCCCGGCCGCGGCGGCCGGTGACCGCGCGGTGCAACTTCGCGGCCGACCCGGGGTCCTTGCTTCCCGTCCATGAAGAAACCCGCCCGGCCTCTCCTTCTCACCGCGGGGTTCTGCGTGGTCGCGTTGCTGGTGGCGGCGGGACTCGCGTTCAATTCGGGAGTGCAGACGTGGGCCGCCCGGCGCGTCCTCGCCGGCCAGCCGCAGCTGAAGGCCAAGGTCGGTCGCGTCGCGGCTGGTTTTCAGACCGTCGCGCTGCACGATATCCAGCTGGAGCAAAATGGCGCGGTGATCACGCTGCCGTCGTTCGCCGCCGAGCTTTCCGTCATCGACGCGGGACTGAAAGGGAAAACCCACCTGCGCCGCCTGGTGGCCAAAGGCTGGCGGCTGGATCTGACCGGTTATCGGTTTCCCGGTGCGGTGTCGGCCCCGTCGGTCGCGCTGGCGCCGGCCGCGGTGCCCGCCGTCGCGCTGCAGGTTTTCCAGGGCGTGTTTGCCCGGGCGGCGTTGCCCTTCGATCTCACGCTGGACGGGGTCGAACTCGAAGGCGACGTCACGCTGCCGCCGTCCCCCGGCCTCGATTCCGGCCGCGCGCACGTCGTGCTCAAGGGCGGCGGACTCGGCGCGGGGCGCGAGGGCGCGTTCACCTTCACCGTGACCGTCGCGCTGACCGGGGCCGATGTGCCGGTGCGTTCGCTCTCCGTTTCGGGTCGCCTGGTCGCGACGATGGATACGCCGCGGACCTTTTCCCGGCTGGCCACGCAGGCCGAGGCCGCGGCGACCGGTCCGCAGTTTCCCAACGGGGTGAAACTCGCCACCGACCTCGTGGCGACGCGGGCGCCCGCCGGGGAAGGTTACGCGATCTCGCTGTCGGACGGCACGCGACTGCTCGCGGGTCTCAAGGCCGACTGGCCGGCCGCGACGCCCCACCTGGCGGGCACGTGGAAACTCGATGTGCGCGACACCGATCTCGCGCCGTTTGCGTTGGGGCGTCTGCTCCCGGTCTTCGCCCTCGCCGGCGAGGGGCAACTCGAGGTGGAAACGGCGACGGGGGAAGTCCGTGTCACGGGCAAGCTCAATGCCGCCGCCGACCGACTCGGCGTGGTCCAACCGGAATTCGCCGCGATGGGTGCGGTGCGGCTCACCGCCGAATTCGATCTGGCCCGGCGGGGCGAGACGCTGCGGGTCGAGCGCCTGGTGGCAGCTTTTGCCGGAGCCCAACCCGTCGCCGATGTGCGGGCGCTGCAACCCTTCGAGTTCAACGCGCAGAGCGGTGAGCTCAAGGTGGCGGACCCGGCGCGTGAGCTCCTCGGACTCACGCTGCAGGGACTGCCGCTCGGGTGGGTGCAGCCGTTCGTCAAAAACTTCGCGTTTACCGGTGGCGATGTGCGCGGCGACTTTGTCGCGATCGCCCGCAACGGCGGTTTTTCCCTCCGCCCCAAGGCGCCGCTGGTGATGGCGGACGTTTCCGTGACCCAGGCGGGCCAGCCGTGGCTGCGCGCCGTGGATTTTTCCCTCAACGCCTCCGCCGACTACACGCCGCAGGGTTGGCAGGCCGAACTCGCGCCGCTCGTGGCGAAAAGCGCGGCCGCCACCGTCCTCACGCTCGACGCGAAGGTCGGCCGGCTCCTCGGGGCCAACCAACCGATCAAGGTCGCCGGAAAATTTGTCGCGCACCTTCCGGCCTTGCTGACCCAGCCCGCGGCGACCGCCCCCGTGCCGCTGCTGGCGGGCGAGGCCACGGGCGATTTCGCCGCGAGTTTCGGCGTGACGCAGGAAATTCAGGCGACGCTCGCGCTGACGAAGCTCGCCGTGCCTCCGGAGATCACGAAAGAAACGCTGCCGAGCGTGAGTGCCGAGGTGCGCGCCGATATCGCCGCCAACGGCGCGATTGCGCTCAATCTGCCGCTGCGCATCGAGCGCGAGGGACGGAAGTCCGATCTCACGCTCGCGGGTACGCTCACGCCGGTGAAGACCGGGCTGGCCGTGGAGGCCCGCGTGTCGGGGGCCCTGCTTGTGCTCGACGACGCGCAGCTGCTCGCCGGCCTGTTTGCTTCGCCGTCGTCCGCGCCGGCGGCGGCGACGCCAAAACCGGCGGGCCCCGATGCGGCGCCGCCCTGGTCGGGCCTCAGCGGGCAGCTCAAGATCGCCCTGAAACAGGTCGGGTATGCCGGTTCGTGGCACGCGAGCGACGTCACCGGAACCATCCGTCTCGACGCGGGCGAGGCCAAGCTGGTGGATTTCCGCGGCGGGTTGGGTGACGGGGCCGACGCGAAAGTGAACGGCGGAGTGACGTTCGATGCGAAATCCGCCACCCCCTATGCCCTCGTGGCCGAGCTGGGCGTCAACGAATTCGACCCCGCGCCGCTCTTCCGCGCGGTCAATCCCGGCCAGCCGGCGACGGTCGAGGGAAAGTTTTCCGTGGCGAGCCGGGTGAGCGGCCGCGCGGCGACGCTGGCCGATATCGCGACGGCGGCGCACGGGGAGTTTCAACTGACCAGCCGGGGCGGCGTGTTTCGCGGACTGCCCGTCTCTTATGCGGCGAAGATCGAATCGGCGGGCAAGATTGCCGCCGGCGCCGCGGCGATCGGCAATCTGCTCGGTTCGGTGACGGGGAAAAAAGACGACGCCGATATCGCCAACAAAGCGCAGGCAGTGGCGGAGGTTTCCCGGACCCTCGCGGCGATTCCCTATGACCAGCTAAACGTCGTATTCAGCCGGGATGCGGCGCTGAATACCGTGCTGAGAGACTTCACGCTGATTTCACCGGAGGTGCGGCTGTCCGGCGCCGGACAGGCGACGCATCGTCCCGGCGCGGGGCTGTTGGCGGACTCGCTGGCGATGGAGTTCACGCTGCGCACGCGCGGGCGCGCCGCCGAACTTTTGAAATACCTCGGCGCGCTGGAACCGCAGGCGGACGATCTCGGTTACGCGGCCTGCACGGTGCCGCTCAAAATCTCGGGCACACTCGCCCAGCCCGACCCGAGCGAACTGAACCGTCGGCTCGCGGCGCTGGCCCTCGAAAAAAGCGGCGTGACGGACAAGGCGTCGGAGTTGTTCAACAAGCTCCTCGGTGGCGGCAAGTGACCCGCGGACTACGTGGCGGCGAGGATGAGTTGCGCGCCGGCGGCGGCGATGGCGCGGGCGACGGCCGGCGGTGGGCGCCTGTCGGTGACGATGGTGTGGCGGGCTTCGAACGCGGACGTGAGCGTCTGGGCTTTGCGGCCGAACTTTGAGTTATCAAGACCGAAGATCGTGCGAGTGGCGGCCGCGATCATCTTGCGCTGGCCGGAGGCGAGCAGGGGATTTTGATTCCAGATGCCTTCGGCCGTGAGGCCGATGCCGCCGAGAATCGCGACGTCGGCGTGGGTGTGGTCGAAGGCCTGATCGCACAACGGGCCGACGAGCACCCCGAGGCGGCGATAGATGCTGCCGCCGGTGACGGTGGTATCGATGGCCCCGATTTCGGCGAAGAGGCTGGCGACGGGAATCGAGTTGGTGATGACCTGCAGCCGTTTGCCGGCGAGCAGGCGCGCGACGGAGTAGGTCGTGCTGCCGCCGTCGAGAATCACGGTCATGCCGGGTTCGATCTGGTCCGCAATGAGACGGGCGATGGCGATTTTCTCGTCGGGCTGGCGCTGGTTGCGGGCCAGAAAGTCATATTCCTGGGCCAAGGCGCCGGTCTCGACCAAGGAAGCGCCGCCATGGTGGCGACGGACGATGTGGCGGGCTTCGAGCTGGTCGAGCGCCCGGCGCACGGTGGACAGCGAGCCGCTGAAGCGCGTGGCGAGCGTGTGCAGGTCGGCGTATTTGTGCTCGCGGATGAAGGCCTCGATGAGGTCGGTGCGCTGCTTGTTGGTCATCGGACAGGGCGGGCGGCGAGGCGGGTGAACAGGGCGAGATAGGCGGCGACCTGGCGGGCCGGGTCGAAGGTCGTGCGCGCGTAGCCCCGGGCTTCGGCGGCGCGGACGGCCCGCGCGGTCGCGGGCTCGGCGACGAGACGGGCGAGGGCGGCGCGGAAGGCGGTGCGATCGTGGCGCGCCACCGTCCAGCCCGTGCGATCGGGCACGAAACACTCGCGGTTGCCCTGCGCCTCGTAGGCCACCGCGGGGAGTCCGTGGGCCTGGGCCTCGATCAGGAAATTCGACAGCGCCTCGCTCCACGAGGCGTGCACGGCGAGATCGGCGGCGGCGTAGAGCGAAGACGGATCGCGGTGGAAGCCGGGGAAACGGACGCGCGCGGTGAGGTTGAGCCGGCGGACGAGGGCTTCGCAGGCGGGGCGGGCGGGGCCGTCGCCGGCGAGCCAGAGTTGCCAGTCGAGACCGGCAGGCAGGCCGGCGGCGATTTCGACGAGCTCGCGCTGGTTTTTCTCGGGGCGAAACATCGCGACGTTGAGGAGCACGGTCGTCGTGGGCGTGGCGCCGTGCCGGGCGCGGAGGGCCGCGTTGCGCGTGAGCGAGGCCTCGGCCGGGAACACGAGCGAGTTGTGGATGACGGAGATTTTTTCGCCGGGGAGCGCATGCTGCGCGAGGAGGGTGGCGCGGGCGTCCTGGCTGTTGGCGACGATGTGGGCCGCGAGCCGGAGGGAGCGCCGAAAGAGGAACGGCAGGGGTTTGCCGGTGCGCATCGTCGCGAGGACCCCGGTGGACGGGAGCCGGCGCTGGAGACCGCCGGCATAGCAGTTCGCCATCCGGCCCATGCAAAGAATCACATCGGGCCGGAGCGCGGCGGCGGCGGCCGGAAGTCCGGGCGCGAACCAGTCGAGGCCGGTGTCGACGGGTTGCAGGATCATCCGGGCGACGGCTGGCGTGACGGTGGCGGCGAGCGGGCCGCCGGGGCGGAAGGTGAGGAGCGTGGTCGGGTGTCCGTCCGCGGCGAACGCGTTGGCGAGGAGGACGGACTGACGCTCGGTGCCGCCGCTGCGGAGGCGGTCCTGGACGACGAGGATTTTCATTGCTCGGCGCGCGGGCGGGGCGTGAGTGTCGGCGGGGATGAATTCACCGTTTCTTCAGTTGCTCGTGCGCTGGCTCGTGCTGGCCATCGGCGTGACGCTCGCCACCAAGCTTGTCGAAGGCATCACCTGCGACAGCACGCAGACGCTGATCGTCGTGGTGCTGTTGTTGAGTTTCTTCAACGCGATCCTGAAGCCGCTGCTGGTGTTGTTCACGCTGCCGTTCATTGTGCTCACACTGGGGGTGGGGGTGGTGGTGATCAATGCCTTGTTGTTTCTCTTTGTGGGCCGGCTGGTGGACGGGTTTCACGTGGCGGGGTTCTGGCCGGCGGTGTGGGGCGCGCTGGTGGTGAGCGTGACGAATCTGGTGCTGAGCGGCTTTACGCGGGGCACCGCGCGAGCGGGCACGCCGCCGCCGGCGGTGAAGAAAAAACCGGATGACGTGATTGATATCTGAGACGGGGAAATTCCGTTTGACGGTGGGGGGCGCCGGGGCAGCTTGGCGGCATGGCTGAAACTACGGAATACGATCTCATTGTCATCGGTGGCGGACCGGCGGGTTACGCGGGCGCGATCCGGGCCGGGCAACTCGGCAAGAAGGTCGCGTGCATCGAGAGCGAGCGCGCGGGCGGCACTTGCCTCAACTGGGGCTGCATTCCGACGAAGGCGCTGCTGAAGAGCGCGGAGCTGTATCAAAAGATCAAGAAAGCCGACGCGTTTGGCATCACGGTGAAGGACGTGACGTTCGATTTTGCCAAGGTGATGGAGCGGTCGCGCGGCGTCTCGCAGCAGATGGCCAAGGGCATCGAGTTTCTGTTCAAGAAGAACAAGGTGGATTATTTCGTGGGCCGCGGCCAAGTCCCGGCGGCGGGCATGGTCGAAATCACCGAGGGCGAGCACAAGGGGAAGTTTTTCAAGACGAAGGCGATTCTCATCGCGACCGGGTGCAAGATGCGTCGGATCCCGGACCTCGAGGTTGACGGCGCGCGCGTGATGACCTCGCGCGAGGCGCTGGCGAACAAGACGCTGCCGAAATCCATCGTGATCGTCGGCGCGGGGGCGATCGGCGTGGAGTTCGCCTATTTCTTCAACGCGTTTGGCTCGAAGGTGACGCTGGTCGAGATGTTGCCGCAGATTCTGCCGGTGGAGGACGAGGAGGTGGCGAAGACGCTGCACCGTTCGTTCGAGAAACAGGGCATCGCGATTCACACCGGCACCAAGTGCGAAAATTTCCGCGTGGGTAAAAACGCGGTGACGCTGAACCTCGTGAAGGACGGCAAGTCCGAGGAGATCGAGGCCGAGACGGTGCTGTCGGCCATCGGCGTCGTGGCCAATATCGAAGGGGTGCTCGGCAAGAGCCTGAAGGTCGACCTCGATCGGAATTACGTGAAGGTCGGCGACGATTACCAATCGAGCGTGAAGGGGATCTACGCGGCGGGCGACATCATCGGGCCGCCGTGGCTTGCGCATGTGGCGACCTACGAGGCGGTGCAGGCGGTGAACGGAATGTTCGGCCACGGGCCGGCGAAGCGCGTGAAGCATTTCCCGGGTTGCACGTATTGCCAGCCGCAGGTTTCCAGCACCGGACTCACCGAGAAGGCCGCGAAGGAAAAGAAACTCGATTACAAGGTGGGCAAGTTTCCGTTCACCGCCTCCGGCAAGGCCGTGGCGTCCGCCGAGAGCGAGGGTTTCGTCAAGGTCATCAGCGATGCGAAGACGGGCGAGATTCTCGGCGCGCACATCATCGGTTCGGAAGCGACGGAGCTGATCGCCGAGTATGGCCTCGCGGTAGAGCTCGAAGCGACGATCGAGGAAATCCACCAGACGATCCACGCGCACCCGACGTTGAGCGAGGCGGTCATGGAGGCCGCCGCGGCGACGACCGGCGAGGCGATCCACATCTGACCACGGGGTCGGGCGGGGGCGCCCGACCTACTTTTTCTTCTTGAACGGCGTGGCGGTGCGGGAGGCGGGCAGCACCCCGTCGGCCGCCATTTCTTTGATCAGGCTCGAGAGGTAGGGGATGAGCTGCTTCTTGCGGCTGACGATGCCGGGGAGGTCGAAAATTTCGTCCTGCTCGACGTGGGCATAGCTGATGCGCTGGATCAGGGAGGCGTCGCCTTTGACGAGGAGGAGGGAATTCTGCGTGTTGATGTCGGTGATGAGCAGCGCGGCGAAGGCGAGGTGCTCTTCGTCGCGGAGTTCGCCGAGGGCGAGCGCGATGGGTTGGGCCTGGCTCCAGAAGTTGCCGAAGCCGAGTTCCTCGACCTGCGAGACGGCGAAGCGGAGGCCTTCCTCCTCGTAAATCTTGTAGTCGGAGCGGACGATTTTCGCGGGCGGGTTGGCGAGGATGACCGAACCGGAGTTGAAGATCTCGTCGGCGAGTTGCTTCGAGTTGACGCCGGCGATTTCGGCGAGCCAGGCGAGAATGATGGCGTCCTTGGATGTCGTGGTCGGGCCGTTGAGGTGGAGGGTGTCGGAGATGAGTCCGGACATCATGATGCCGGCGATGTCGGGCGAGGGCTGGAGTCCCTCCCGACGGAAGAGATCGGCCACGATCGTGCAGGTGGAACCCACGGGCTCGTTAATGAAGAGAATCGGCTGGGAGGTGTTGAGCGCGCCGAGGCGGTGGTGATCGATGATCTCGGCGATGGGTACCTCGTCGGCGCCGGGCACGGCCTGCGTGATCTCGTTGTGATCCACGAGGACGAGGCGGGTGGAAACGGGCTTCAGGATGTCGGTCTTGGTGATGATGCCGAGCAGCGCGCCGTCGTCGCCGACGACGGGGAGGGCGTGGGTGAGGCCGGCGAAGAATTTCTTGCGGACGTCGGCGATGCGGACGTCGGGACCGACGGTCGGGACGTTGCGCTCGATGACGCGTTCGATGCTGGAGGCCGTGCGGACGACCCACGACGTCGTGGCGGAATCGTAGGGGCTGATGATGACGCTGACGCCGCGAGCTTTGGCGAACTCGACGGTGTCGTCGTCGGGCTCCAGGTTGCTGGAGATGACGAGGGCGCGGATGCCGAGTTCGATGGAGCGGCGCTGGATGTCGTGGCGGTCGCCGACGATGACGATGGCCTGGTTGGCGGGGATATTTTCGCGGATGGAGACGCTCCAGAAGGACGAGATGTCCATCGTGCCGAGGCGGACGTAGAGCTGCTCGATCTTTTTCTCGCCGACAAGGTGGAGGGCGCGGCCGTGGAGGGCGCGGGTGATGTTGGCGAGGGAGGTGTGCACCTGACGCATGGCGCGCGGCTCGCTGACCCGCGGGATGAAGACGCCGCCAAGCGCGGCGAGCGAGACGACGCCGACGACGCCGGGAATGCCCTTGCGCGACGCGGTGACGGGGAGGACGCGGACGTGGTGGCGGTCGAGGAGTTCGAGGGCCTCGGCGCAGGTGGCGTGTTCGGAAACGGAGACGACGTCGGACGCCATGAGATCGCGCACGCGGGGCGAAACGTCGCTGAGGTAGTAGGGCAGCGGGGTGCGGAAGCGGGCGAGAATGGTGTCGATGCGGGCGTTGGAGTTGCCGCACCGGGCCGCGATGTAGCCGCGCTCGCCGCGGGCGTGCTTGAAGGCGGCGTAGGCGATGGCCGAGCAGATGGCGTCGGCGTCGGGGTTCTTGTGGCCCACGACATAGGTGGTGGGGGCAGCGGGCGCGGATGGGGTGGCGGGCGTCATGGAACGGACGGGGAGACTGAGGGCCCGGGCGAGCCGGGGGAAGCGGGAAATAAAAAGCCCGGCCGCACAGGCGGCCGGGCCAGAGAGGAAGCGGGCGGGGCGGCGGGGCGCTCAGGGCCCGCGGGTGGCGAGGGTGCCGTTGGCGGTGCCGATCATGCCACCGGCGCCGGTGGAGGGCGGGATGCCGTAGACGCGCGCGCTGCTGTTGGTGGCCGCGGCGTTGAAGGGAATCCCCTGCCGGATATCGGTGGGTTTCGTCCCGCTCGTGCTCGCCGCGTTATTGGTCGTGAAAACCTGGGTGGTGTTCGGGTAGAACGTCACGTTGCCGCCGAGGAACGCGATGTAACCGCCGCTATCCTTGTAGACGCCGCTGGTGGCGCTCCACGTGCCGTTGGTCTGGAGGCCGCGGGTGTAGGCGAGGGGGCTGGTGGCCGCGTCGCTCATTTTTACCCCGCCGACGAACTCCCACGAGGGGGAACGGCTGGTGGTGAACGTGGTATGGAGGGAATTGCGGGCGGCGCTCGGGTTGATGATAAACGTCGGGTAGGTGCCGCTGAACACCGGGTCGTTCTTGGCGAAGTAGAAGGAGGGATCGGTGAGAATATTGTTCTTGGCGAGGATCCCGGGCCACTTCCACGCCAGCGAGGGCGCGGTGAGGACGGCGTTGCTGATCTGCTGCGGGTCC
>CAJAYO010000563.1 GCA_903948415.1 uncultured Opitutia bacterium
CCCCAGGACGAACACCCTTTCCCTACCCGACGCTCTTCCGATCCCCGCCGCGCGTTGGGGTCAACGCGCTCGTCCCCCCCCCCCACACACACACACCCATGATCCGCCGCACCTTCCTCAAACGCGCTGGCCTCTTCGTCCCCGCTGCCCTCGCCGCCCAATCCGTTCCGAATTCGAATGGGGGAGGGGCTTTACGCCCCGATACCGTCCGGTCCCCTGTCGCCGCCCAAGAACGCGCCGTCGACCTCGTGATCATCGGCGGCGGCCTGGGCGGCCTCGCCGCCGCCCTCGCCGCGTCGCGCGCGGGCCTGCGCGTCATCCTGACCGAGGAAACCGACTGGATCGGCGGCCAGCTCACGTCGCAGGCCGTCCCGCCCGACGAACACGCGCAGATCGAAACCTTCGGCGGCACGAAAAGCTACCAAGCCTTCCGCCGCGGCGTGCGCGATTACTACGCGCGAAATTTCCCGCTGACCGACGCCGCGCGCGCCAACCCGCTCCTCAACCCCGGCAACGGCTCCGTCTCCAAACTCTGCCACGAACCCCGCGTCGCCCTCGCCGTCCTCACGGCCATGCTCGCGCCCCATGTCGCGAGCGGTCGCCTCGAAATCCTCCTGCATCACACCGCGGTCTCCGCCTCGACCACCGGCGACCGCGTCGACGCCGTCCTTGTGCGCAGCGCCGATTCCGGCCGCGAACTCGTCCTCCGCGCGCCGCTCTTCATTGACGCCACCGAGACCGGCGAACTGCTCCCGCTCACCCAGACCGAATACATTACCGGTTCCGAATCGCAGCGCGTCACTGGCGAGCCCCACGCCGGCCCCGACGCCCGCCCGCAGAACATGCAGGCCTTCACCTGCTGCTTCGCGATGGATTACGTCGCCGGCGAAGACCACACCATCGAGCGCCCGCGCGACTACGCGTTTTGGCGCGACCACGTTCCGCCGCTCACGCCGCCCTGGTCCGGCAAACTCCTCAGCCATTTCTATTCCGCCCCGCGCACCCTCAAGCCTTTTGCCATGGGCTTCGACGCCGCGAAGAGCACGGGCCTGTTCAAATACCGCCGCCTGATCGACCGCACGAACTTCGTCTCCGGCACCTACGCCGGTGACACCACGCTCGTGAACTGGCCGCAGAACGACTACATGCTCGGCAACCTCTTCGAGGTCCCTGCCGCCGAAGCTGCGCGCCACCTCGCCGCCGGCAAACAGCTCAGCCTCTCGCTCCTCTACTGGCTGCAGACCGAAGCCCCGCGCGCCGACGGCGGCACCGGCTGGAAGGGTCTCCGCCTCCGCCCCGACATCGTCGGCACCGAGGACGGCCTCGCGAAGTATCCCTACATCCGCGAGAGCCGCCGCATCCAGGCCGAGTTCACCATCACCGAACTCCACGTCGGCCTCGACGCCCGCCGCAAAACCCCCGCCACCCCCGACGCCGAAGTCTTCGCGGAAAATTTTCCCGACAGCGTCGGCATTGGCAGCTACGCGATCGATCTCCACCCCAGCAGCGGCGGCGACAACTACATCGATTTTCTCACGCGCCCGTTCCAGATCCCGCTCGGCGCACTCCTGCCGCGTCGCGTGGAAAACCTCCTGCCCGCCTGTAAAAATCTCGGCACCACCCACCTCACCAACGGCTGCTACCGCCTCCATCCCGTGGAGTGGAACATCGGCGAATCCGTCGGGGCCCTCGCCGTCTTCTGCCGTGCGAAAAAAACCTCGCCGCGCTCCGTCCGCGCCACGCCCGCGCTCCTCGCCGAATTTCAATCTGCCCTCACCGCGCAAGGCATCCCCCTCGCCTGGCCGCAGAAATAGGGCGCGGCCTGCAGCCGACGGAGCGGCGGTTTCCAACCGCCGATTTTCCACCCACCGCCCCTCACTTCTTCAAAAACAGCGGCGCCTCCGGCCCCATCGGGATCCCCAGCGCGATCCACGCCATCAGCAGCACCGTCCACACGAGCATAAACACGATGGAGTAGGGCAGCATCGTCGCGATCAACGTCCCGATGCCCGCGCGCGGATCGTATTTGTGGAGGAAGGTCAGGATCAGCGGGAAATAACTCATCAGCGGCGTGATGATGTTCGTCACGCTGTCGCCCACGCGAAACGCGCCTTGCACCAGCTCCGGCGTGTAGCCGAGCAGCATGAACATCGGCACGAACACCGGCGCGAGCAGCGCCCACTTCGCCGACGCGCTCGAAATCAAAATATTCACCGTCGCGGCAAATAGCACCAGCGCCACCATCAGTAAAATCGGCATGTTCTGCAGACCGAGGTGCGCAATCGTCTCCGCGCCTTTCACCGCCGTGATGATGCCCAGATTCGTCCAGTTGAAATAGGAGATGAACTGCGCCGCGAAAAACGAGAGCACGATGAACGACGCCATCGACTTCATCGTCGCCGTCATGCCCGCCATCACGTCGTGGTCGTTCTTGATCGTGCCCGCCGCGACGCCGTAGGCCACGCCCGGCAGCAGGCCGTAGAGAAAAATAAACGTCACCAGCCCCACCATAAACGCCGACTGCGCAAAGTCCGCGTTCTTCGGATTCACGAGAAAACCCTTCTCGGGCAGCACCCCCCACAGCACCACGGCCGTGAGCGCCACCGTCGCCGCCGCCGCCGCCCACAGTCCGCGTTTCTCGCCGGCCGACAGCGGTTTCATGGCTTCGCGCTTCGCGTCGCCGGTATATTGCCCCAATCGCGGCGCGACGATCTTCTCCGTCACCCACGTGCCCGCCGCCGTGATCACAAACGTCGAGACCGCCATGAAATAGTAATTGGCCATCGCGTTCACTTTGTAAGCCGGGTTCACGATGTGCGCCGCCGCCTCGGAGAGGCCGGCGAGCAAGACATCCACCGAGCCCACGAGGAGATTGGCACTGTAGCCACCCGACACACCGGCAAATGCCGCCGCCATGCCGACCAGCGGATGCCGCCCGAGCGTGTGAAACAGCGCGCCCGCCAGCGGAATGAGCAACACGTAGCCGACCTCGCTGCCCGCGTTGGACATCACGCCCGCAAACACGACCATCGGCG
>CAJAYO010000564.1 GCA_903948415.1 uncultured Opitutia bacterium
CGAGGGCACCGGTCCGTGTTTGCCTGTTCGAGGACCCTGGCGGCGGGCGGAGGGGACGCGGGTTAGTCGACAATGCGCGCAACGGTGCGCTGGAGTGAGCGGAGCGGTGGTGCAGGGTGGCCCTCTGCGCGCGTGAGGATCACGGCGCAGACCCACCCCTGCCTGCCCATGAAAACTCTGTTCACTGCCCCCGGTTCCCGTCTCGCCCGGCTCTCGCCGTTCGCCCTGCTGCTCCTCGGCGCCGCCTCGGTCCACGCGCAGCGGGCGCCGGTCGCCGCGCCCGACGCCGCGACCCTGGCCCGCTACGACACCAACAAGAACGGCCGACTCGACCCGAATGAGATCGCTGCGCTGGAGGCCGGTCAGAAGGCGGCCGTCCCCGGGTCGACCGACGCCGGGGCGAGACCCGCCGCAGAAGAGGTCGTCGCCCTCTCTCCGTTCGAAGTGACCTCCGACAGCAATCGGGGCTATTTTCAGTCGAACACGATGTCGGGCACGCGCCTCAACTCGAAGATCGAGGATTTGGGGCAGTCGATCACGGTGATGACCAAGGAGCAGATGACCGACTTCGCGATGCTCGATATCAACGACGTGTTCGATCACATGGCCAGCACCGAGGGCACGAACTCCTACTCGCTGTTCGAGACGGACCGCACCGGCGCCGTGGTCGACCAGGTGAGCCTCAATCCGAACAACGCCAACCGGGTGCGCGGCCTCGGCAACGCCAACATCGCCTTCAACAACATCCAGACCTCCGGCCGCGTGCCCGTGGATCCGCTCTGGATGGATTCGCTCGAGCTGAGCCGCGGTCCGAATGCCAACATCTTCGGTTTGGGCAATGCCTCCGGCACCGTGAACCAGGTCCCGGCCACCGCCAACCTCAGCCGCCCTTTCAGCAAGGTCGAATTGCGGGCCGACAGCTACGAGGGCTGGCGCGTCTCGCTCGATCTGAACCGCCGGCTGACCGACAAGCTCGCCGTGCGCGCGAGCTACGCCAACCAGCACACCGGCTTCGTCCGGAAGCCTTCCGGCGAAGACGCCCGTCGCCTCAGTCTTCAGCTCAAGGCCCGGCCCTTCAAGAACACCACGCTGTCGGCGTCCTGGTATAACTACAAAAATGCGTCCGTGCGGCCGAACTTCACGACCCCGCGCGACTACTACACCGATTGGGCCAAGGCCGGGAAGCCCGGCTGGAATCCGGTCACCAATCTGGTCACCCTCGCCAACGGGCAGGTCTACGGCAACGGCAACGTCCTCGGCTCCACCACGCCCTATACGGCCGCGCCGGCCCTGTTTTTCACCGGCGGTTCGGAGACGCGTTCGCCCTTCCAAATCGGCGCCCCGGGCCAGGCGCCCTACTGGTCGATGGCGCGGTATACGAACGCCACGGCCACCAACGGCACCGCGGTGTTTGCGGCCACCGATCCGTTTGCCGCCTCGGTGGCGGGGATCGGCCTGCTGACCACGGGTCCGGCGGAAACCTACTCGGCCACCCAACAGCCCCTTTATAATTCCGTCACCCGCCCCATCAACAGCCGGTCCATCTACGACTGGACGAGCATCAATCTGGCGGGCAACGGCAAGGCGTGGGACGACGTCGACACCTACATGGCCCAGCTCGATCAGATGATCCTCAGCACGCCCAAGCACACCTTGGCGGCCCAGGTCACCTTCATGCGGGAGGATTCCAAGCGAATCGAAAACCAGCCCATGGGCCCCGCGAGCGTGAACAGCAACGTCGGCCAACTCCAAGTCGACGTGAACCTGGTGAATTTGGACGGCACCCCGAATCCCTACTTCGGCCGGCCCTACCTGCGCAGCAGCGAGCCCTACCTGCGCATCAAACCCCTGCAGTGGGACACCACTCGGGCCCAGACCGTCTACCGCCTCGATTTCTCCCAAGACCGGAGCTGGAGCAAGTGGCTCGGCACCCAGCAGCTCCTCGGCTACTACGAATACAAGGACCAGCAGAACTCCACCTATAACTATCGGCATACGGCGCTGGCTCTCGATAAAGGGTGGCAGCAAAAATACGCCGCGGCCAATACGATTTTGGGCGGGCAAACGACGTCGAATCTCAACCCCCGCTATGCCATCGCCCCCGGCGGATTCAGCCGGCTCAACGAACAATATTACGTCGGCAATACCGTCGGCGGGGGCATCGAATATGCGCCGAACGCCTTTCCGGAAGGGGCCAGCATTCCCTATGTCTGGGGGCCGAACGCCGGCGCGATGATCAAGGATGTTTCCGCCGTCGGTTATACCCCGGCCAACGGGGGCGGTCTCGCCAACGTCAACGCCGTCGTCAAGACCGCGGGGAGCGTGCTCCAGAGCACGTTCCTCGGCGGCAAACTGGTCGGCACCTTCGGCATGCGCGAAGACCTCGTGAACGAGCGCAATGCCCCGCTCGCGTTGCTCACCCCCAACCTGCGGGAGTATGATTTCGCCGCGTCCGACCAGTGGGTCGGGCCCTGGCGCGTGGCCAAAGGCAAGACGAAGAACGTTTCGCTCGTGGCCCGGCCGTTCCGGGATCTCGCGTTCCTTCAGTCCCGGCTCCAGGGCGGCAGCGCGATCAGCCGGTTCCTCGCCGAGGCGATCAGCGGCGCCAGCCTCACCTACAACACGGCCGACAACTTCATTGCGCAAGGTCCGGCCTACGATCTGTTCCTCAAGCAACTGCCCAACCAAACCGGCACGACCAAGGACCTCGGGGTGTGGCTCACGGTGTTGGAGGGCAAACTGTCCGTCCGCTACAATCATTTCGATACCAAGCGGCTCAACCTGCGCAACGGCGACATCTCCACGATGGCCCAGCGTATTTTGCGCTATGAAGGCTTTATCGCGTCCGACGCCTACAATCTGCGGACCCAGACCACCGCCTGGCTGAACGGCCTCGGCACCGGCGGCCTCGCCACCAACGAGCAGATTGCCGCGGCCATCAAGATGCCCCTCGAGCAATATAACGGGCTGCAGGCCATTTCCGCCGCCGGCACCTATGCCGCGGTCAACGACGCGCAGTCGAAGGGCCACGAGGTGGAAATCAATTTCAACCCCACCCGGCACTGGACCCTCAGCGCGTCGGTCACGAAGATCCAGGCGATCAATACGGCGGCCGGCTCCGCGGTGGACGAGTATATCGCGGCGCGGCTGCCCATCTGGACCAGCTTGGAAGATCCGCGCTTCACCCGGACCACGCAGACGATCAACGGCGTGACCACGCCCTATGCGACCGGCCCGGTCAATCTCCCCACCGGTGCGACCGGCCACCTGCTGTGGTGGAACATCCTCGGCACGCCGTTCAGCACGGTGGCCGGCTACAACGGCACCAACTCGGCCGCCACGAACTTCGCCGGGAATGTCGATGCCCCCATGGCGGTGTTCCGCGCCCTGATCGGCCGCCCGCAGCCCCAGCAGCGCGAATACTCGGCCAAATTCAATACGCGCTATAATCTGGCCGGCCTCAGCGACCATGCGATCCTCAAGGCCATGAGCGTGGGCGGCTCGTTGCGCTACGCCAGCAAGGGCTCCCTCGGTTTCTACGGGCTCGGCTATACCCCGGGCATGGACCTCACCCTCCCGGCGAACAAGATCCTCCAACTCGATCCGAACCGCCCGATCTACTCGTCGGCCGACATCAACGTCGACGTGTTCGTCAGCTACCGGACCAAGCTCTTCGCCGACAAAGTCCGGGCGAACGTCCAGCTCAACGTGAGGAACCTGCAGGAAGACGGGGGCCGCTTGCAGAAGACGGGCGCCTTCTTTGACGGCCGGCCCTCCACCTATCGCATCGTCGATCCGCGACAGTTTGTCCTGTCGGCCTCGTTTGATCTGTAGCGTCGGGGCGGACGCTCGGCTTCCCGCGGACGCCGTGGGGCTGACTCCCGGCATCGCCGTCACCCGCGGGCACGGGGCGGCGATTTTTATCGGGGCCGCTGAAGTCCGGGCCGCCCTCCCGCCGCCGGTCCGCCTGGCGGCTTGCACGAGAACGCCGCCCCTTGTTCGCTGACCGGTGACGATGAAGCCGTCGAAATCCTCTTCTGCGCCGACCCGGCAGTCCGGGGCTGCACCGGATCCGGTGGGCGGGCCGATGGGCGCGGTCTTTGCGCTGGTCTCGCTGGTGACCTTCGCCGCCTACTTCCCGGCGCTGGCGGGCGATTTTTTGTGGGACGATGCGGGGCACGTCACCCACCCGGCCCTCCAGTCGTGGGCGGGCCTCGGGCGCATCTGGTTCGAGGTCGGGGCGACGCAGCAGTATTATCCGCTCCTGCATTCGGCGTTTTGGATCGAACATCGCCTCTGGGGCGATGCGCCGGTCGGCTACCACCTGATCAACGTGCTGTGGCATGCGACCTCGGCGTGTCTGCTGGTCGCGGTGCTGCGGCGCCTGGCCGTGCCCGGGGCTTTGCTCGCCGGACTGGTCTTCGCGCTGCATCCCGTGGGCGTCGAATCGGTCGCGTGGATTTCCGAACAGAAGAACACGCTCTCGACGGTGTGCTACCTCGCGGCGGCGCTGGCCTGGTGGCGCTTCGAGGACGACCGGCGCCCGGCGCGTTATGCGGTCGCGAGCCTCTGGTTTCTGGCGGCGTTGCTCAGCAAAACCGTGACGGCGACGCTGCCGGCGGCGCTGCTCGTCGTGGCGTGGTGGCGGCACGGGCGGCTGTCGTGGCGCGGGGAGGTGCGGCCGTTGTTGCCCTGGCTGGCGCTCGGCGTGGGGGCCGGGCTGGGCACGGTGTGGTTCGAATCCACGCACATCGGCGCCAGCGGAGACGCGTTTACGCTCGGCGGGGTGGAGCGCGGTCTGCTCGCGGGGCGCGTCGTCTGGTTTTATCTCGGCAAACTGCTCTGGCCGGTCGGGCTGACGTTTTTTTATCCGCGGTGGACGATCGACGCCCTGGCCGCCGGGCAGTGGATTTACCCTGCCGCCACACTCGCGGCACTCGCCGCCGGGGTGTGGTGGAGCCGCCGCGACCGTGCGCCGCTCGCCGCGGCGCTGTTGTTCGGCGGCACACTGTTTCCGGTGCTCGGTTTCGTGGACGTGTATCCCTTCGTGTTCTCCTATGTGGCCGACCACTTCCAGTATCTCGCGAGCCTCGGGATGATCGCCTTTCTCGCGGCCGCCGCGACGCGCGGTTTCGCGCGGCTGGCCTGGCCGCGTTGGAGCGGGCCGGTCGCGGCCGCCGGGGTGCTCGCGATCCTCGGCGGACTGACCTGGCGGCAGAGCGCGATGTATCGCGACCTCTTCGCGCTGTATGAAACCACGCTGGAGCGCAACCCCGGGAGCTGGGTGGCGCACCTCAATCTCGGCACCGCGTTGGACGAAGCCGGTCAAACGGACAAGGCGTTGCCGCACCTGCAGCGGGCGCTGGAGTTGAAGCCGGGGTTTCCCGAAATCCTCAACAGTCTGGGCAACGGGTTGAACCGGCTCGGCCGCGCGGGCGAGGCGTTGCCGCTGCTCGAGCAAGCGGTGCGGCTCCGGCCGCGGTTCGCCGCCGCGCACCACACGCTCGGCGCGACGCTGATGAATCTCGGCCGCGCCGCCGAGGGCCTGGCGGCCTTGGGGCGGGCCGTGGACCTTGATCCGCAACTGACCTCCGCGCGGGTGAACCTCGGTTGGGCCCTCGCCAACCAAGGTCGAGCCGCCGAAGCGGTGGCCCAGTTCGAAGAGGCGGGGCGGCTCCAACCGAACTCGGCGGACGTCGAGGTCAAGTGGGGCGTCACGTTGGCGATGCAGGGCGACCTGACCGGGGCCCTGCCGCACCTGAAGCGGGCCGTCGCGTTGCAGCCCGGGGATGCGGACATGCGGCATACCTTGGGCCGCGCGTGGCTGGCCCTCGGGCGGACGGACGAGGCCACGGCGCAGTTCAACGCGGCGCTGAGCGTGGCCCCGAATCACGGCGGTGCCCGCGAGGCGCTCGACCGCCTCCGCCGCGGGGGCGCGCCGGTGCCGTGAACGGCCGCGGGTCTCTGGTCGTGAACGATGGCCCCGGTCCAGCCGGGGCCGGCCGAGCCCGCGGTAATGATGTTTCGGATATCTTATGTGGACCCGGATTTGGGCGTTTACGTCGTGACGGCGGACGCTCCGCGGGGCGAAGGGTCGGAGCCGGCGAGGGTGAACCGGAGGACGGAGGGCGGATCGGCCAGGTGGGCCGGCCGCTCCGCGGGCGGCAGAGGGTTGGCCGCGAAGAGGCGCAAGAGGCGCAAAAAACGGAGTCGGAGTTTTGTCACAGAGGCCACGGAGCTCGGACACCGAGGAAGCA
>CAJAYO010000565.1 GCA_903948415.1 uncultured Opitutia bacterium
ATTCTCCTCCTCACGGCCTCGAACATCTTCATGACCTTGGCCTGGTATGGGCACCTGAAGTTCAAGTTTCTCGAGGGCAAATCCCTGTTCGCCGTCATCCTCGTTTCGTGGGGTATCGCTTTTTTTGAATACTGCCTGATGGTCCCGGCCAACCGCGGCGGCTACCTCAGCGGCGAGTTCAGCGGCTACCAGCTCAAGATCATCCAGGAGTGCATCACGCTCGGGGTATTCGTGGTTTTCGCCTGGGTCGTGCTGAAGGAAAAACTCGCTTGGAACTACGCCGTGAGCTTCGGGCTGATTTTGCTCGCGGTGTGGTTCGCCACGGCGTTCAAACCGACCGTGCCGCCAACGGGCCATTGATCCGATTTTCGGGAGTGCGTCGCGCTGGATGGCGGGTATTCTCGCGGGTGGAAATTCAACAGGTGGACGGCCACAGCTCGGCTCTACTTCCCAACCATTCGCCATGAACGCGCTCCGTTACTCCCGCCTTTCTCGCTGGGTCGGCACGCTGTCGCCACTGCTCGCACTGTCCGGTGTCGCGTTGCCGGCGGGCGATCAACCGCAATGGGGCGAGCGTTGGACGCGCAGCCTGGTTTCCGCGGAGCGGGGCCTGCCCGATTCCTTCGATCCAAAATCCGGCAAGAACCTGCACTGGACGGCCAAGCTCGGCACCGAAACGCATTCCACGCCGATCATTGCCGACGGACGCGTCTACCTCGGCACCAACAACGGCGACCCGCGCGATCCGAAGCACCAGGGCGACCGCGGCGTGTTGATGTGCTTCGACGAAAAGGACGGCCATCTCCTCTGGCAACTCGTGGTGCCCAAGCGCGAGGAGGACCGCTACCATGATTGGCCCAAGAGCGGCATCGCGTCGCCCGTCACCGTCGAGGGCGACCGCGTCTATATCGTCAGCAATCGCGGCGAGGTCCTGTGTCTCGACGTCCACGGTCTCGCCAACGGCAACGACGGTCCGTTCCGCGACGAGCACGCGCACTCTACGCCGCGCGGCGAAAACGCCCCCGCCCAGCCCCTCCCCGCCCCCGGCCCGCTCGACGCCGACATTCTCTGGCGTTTCAACCTCACCCAGGAAGCCGGCATCTGGTCGCACGACTCCGCACACAGCTCGATTCTGATCCACGGCAACCACCTCTACCTGAACTCCGGCACCGGGGTGGACAACACCCACCGAAAAATCCGCACGCCCGACGCCCCCAGCCTCGTCGTCCTCGACAAACGCACCGGCCGCTACCTCGCGCGCGACGCTGAATCCATCGCGCCGAATATTTTTCACTGCACGTGGTCCTCGCCGTCCCTGGCGGAGGTCAACGGTCGTCCGCTCGTCTTTTTCGCGGGCGGCAACGGCGTGGTCTACGCCTTCGAACCCCTCGCCGACTCCGGCGTGTCCGCCGAAGGCGCCGCGCCCCCCGCTCAGTTGAAAAAAATCTGGCAGTTCGATTTCGATCCAACCGGGCCCAAAGCCGACGTGCACCGCTTCACGACCAATCGGGTCGAGGGCCCGAGCAATATCTACGGCATGCCGTTGTTTCACGCCAACCGGCTCTACGTCGCGGGCGGCGGCGATCTGTTCTGGGGGAAGAACGAGGCGTTCCTCAAGTGTATCGACGCGACCAAGACCGGCGATATCACGCGCGACGGCGAGGTCTGGAGCTACCCGCTGCAGAAACACGTGTTCGGCACGCCCGTGCTGCACGAGGGGCTGATCTATCTCGCGGATTGCGGCCGCACCTTTCACTGCCTCGAGGCCGCGACGGGGCGGGCCGTCTGGACCCACGCAATCAACGGCGAGGTCTGGGCCTCGCCGCTGGTCGCCGACGGCAAGGTCTACCTCGGCACGCGCAGCGGCGCTTTCTACGTCTTCGCCACCGGGCGAGAGAAGCGGCTGCTGAGCGAGAGCCAGCTTGGCCGGCCCATCAGTGCCACCACCACCGCCGCCAACGGCACGCTCTATATCGCCACGATGACGCACCTCTACGCCGTGAAAAAAACGGCGCCGTAAACGCGCTCGTGTTTTCCGCCGGGCCCTGTCGCACTGCGGACGCGGCCCGAGCCACCCCGGGAATTTCGCTCTCCGTCGCCGCCACCTTTATGAACCAGCCCACCATCGCCCAAAAAGCCCCGTTTCCCGTCAACGTCCAAGCCGGCCAGACCTACGCCTGGTGTTCCTGCGGCCTGAGCCAGAACCAGCCGATGTGCGACGGCTCGCACAAAGGCACGGGCTTTGCGCCCACGCGTTACACCGCCGAGCAGGACGGCACCGTCTACTTCTGTGGCTGCAAACACAGCGCCAACGGCGCGCTTTGCGACGGCAGCCACGCCAAGCTTTGACCGGCGCGCCGGGCGGCCGCTCGCCCGTTGCGCCCGTGATGGGCGGGTTCATCTCTCCTTCTGACTGCGCCGGACCGCGCCGCCGCGCTTCCGTGTCCCGCCCGAATCCACTTCGCTTCCGCCCACTCCCCCGCCCCATGAAACACTCGGTCCCGTTCTCTCGCCGCTCGTTCCTCCAGACCTCCGCCGCCGGCCTCGGCGCGCTCGCTCTCCCGCAAATCCTCCCGTCGCGCGTCTACGGCGCGGCCCACCGCAAACTGAACGTCGCGGTCATCGGTTGCGGCAATCGCAGCCGACAACTGATCCCCTCCATCCTTCAGGAGGGCGACAACATCGTGGCACTTTGCGATGTGCATCAGAGCCAAATCGAGCTGCGCCGGAGCGGCCAGGTCGGCGGGAAAAAAGGCGCCGGCGCCGTCGACGTGGTCGCGGGCCTCGCGAAAGCGAAAATCTTCGAGGACTACCGCAAGCTTCTCGAAACCGAGAAAACCCTCGACGCCGTCGTCATCTCGGCCGGCCAAAACTGGCACCTCGCGATGACGAAACTCGCGATGCAGGCGGGCAAACACGTTTTCTGCGAAAAGCCCCTCGCGCACAGCGTCGGCGAAGCCCGCCAGATCGCCGCCATGATGCCGGGCTGCAAAGTCGTCACCCAGATCGGCACCCAGGGCGGCTCGACCGACACGTTCCGCCGCAGCATGGAACTCATCCAGGCCGGCGTGCTCGGCGAAATCCGCGAGGTGCATTGCTGGATGAACCGCTTTTTCCCGCCCAGCGAAATGATCGCGACCCAGGCCGAGACGATTCCCGCCGGACTCAACTGGGACTTCTGGTGCGGCCCGTCGCGCCTCCTGCCGTTCAAGGAACACTACCTCGGCGGCTGTCTGCAATGGGGCCGTTGGTTCGAGTTTGGCGACGGCCATCTCGCCGACATGGGCGCCCACGCCCACAACCTGCCCCTGCGCGCGCTCCAACTCGGGCCGCCCATCCGCATCGAGTCGTTCTGCGGCGAGCCCGTCAAAGACAGCTATCCTTCCGCCACGCGGTTCCGGTGGGACTTCGCGGCCCGGGCGGGTTTCGCACCCGTCAGCGTCTGGTGGCACGACGGCGCCGACGCCGCGCCGCCCCCGGAGGTGACCCAGGACTTGATCGCCACCTATGGCAAGGTGCCGACCAACGGCGTGCTCTTCGTCGGCTCAAAAGGTATCCTGCGTTCCGATGCGTGGGGTGTCGGCGGTGTGATGCGCCTGAAGGGCGACGCCAATCCCAAATGCCGCGGCGTGATGGAGCACGAGGCCGCGAAACCCGTGGCGACCGTCTATCCGCGCGTGGGCGGCGAGCACATGAAGGAATTCCTCGACGCGTGCCGGGGCGGCCCGAAGACGTTTCAGGATTTCAACTACGCTGCCCGCGCCGCCGAATTCGGGATGACGGGCATCGTCGCTCTCCGCACCGGCCAGCCCATCGACTGGGACAGCGCCGCGATGAAAGCCCGCGGTTGCCCGGAAGCCGACCAGTTCATTCATTTGCCCGAGCGCAAGCAGTGGCTCGTGTAGCGCGGGTCCCGCACCTCCCGACCCCGCGGGGGGAGCACGAAAGGGAACGTGATTCGGGTTAGAAGAGAAATACGAACCGTTCACCGCCGGCTCGCCACGGGATCGCGCGCCGGTACGCTCCTTCCCACGCGCGACGTTGCGCCCCGCCCGGTCCCGGAACTCCCGGCGCGGCGTCCCGCTCACTCCCAACCCTTCCCCGAGGTGCCGCCATGATCACCCATCCCTACCTGGAGCACGGTCTCACAATTCTGCATACGCGTTTGGGCCAGCCGAACCCGTCGCGGCCCGCCGGAGTGCCCCACGGCATCCGCCCCTTCATCACGCTGTCCCGGGAAACCGGCGCCGGGGCCTCGACCGTCGGCCAATTGCTCGTGCCCCTGCTGGAGCGTTCGCTGGGCAGCGAGGGCCACCACTGGGTCCTGCTCGACAAGGATCTGCTGACCCACGCCTTGACGCACCACCGCCTGCCGGAGCGCCTGGCGGCCTTTCTGCCCGAAGACAGCATCTCCGAGACCAAAGCGGTGATCGGTGAACTCGTCGGCCTGCATCCCTCGCTCTGGGCGCTGGAGCATAAGATTGCCGAGGCCATCCTGCAACTGGCGCACCTCGGCCACGTGATCTTCGCCGGCCGCGCCGCCAATCTCATCACCCGCGGCGTTCCCGGCGGGCTGCATATCCGGCTGGTCGCACCGCTGGAGGTGCGCGCGGAGCGCATCGCCCGCCTGCTCAACTGCTCCGCGGCCGCCGCGCTGACGCACCTGGAACGGAACGACTTTGCGCGCCGCCGTTACGTGCGCACCCATTTCCAGCAGGACATCGACAATCCTTGCCTCTACGATCTCGTGATCAACACGGCGCGTTTTACCCCCGCCGCCACCGCGCGTCTCGTCGCCGAGGCGCTGCAGGA
>CAJAYO010000566.1 GCA_903948415.1 uncultured Opitutia bacterium
GTCACCATGAAGGGCGCCACTGCCGTGCGCGGTCTCGTTGACGGCACGACCTACTACGGTCGGTTGCGCCGCGAGCCCACCGGCCGCGCGCCCAGTGCATGGTCGGCCGAGTTCACCGTCACGCCCGACGGTGGCCGGCCGCCGGCCGCGCCCGTCATGCTCGGCGTCGTGCGCGGTGCGGCCCTCGTCGCCGTGCGTTTCGCACCCGTCGAGAAAGCCACCGCCTACCGCCTGAGTTGGGGGCCCACCGCGGCCGATTCGCTGCTCGTCAACACCGCCGCGCCCGGCCCCGTGATTCTCAAGCTACCCGCTGCCGCCGCCCGCTTCACCGCCACCGCGCTCAACGCTCACGGCGAGTCCACTCCGTCGACTCCCGCCTCGCTCCCGCCCAGCCCCTAGAGAAGGACGCTCTTCCGGGCGTTCGGCGCTTTCGCCGCGTCGGCACGCCGCACCGCCGGCTCCACCCAGCGCCCCGGAAAGAGCAACATGCGCGGCCAGGCCGGCGCGCCGGTCTCATTGCTGTTGAGCTGGCTCACGACCAAGTCGACCGCGTTGGCCGCGACCATGTCGTAGGATTGGTCGATCCCGCCGATCTCCGGTGCAGAGGGCAGCCAGTGCAGGTTGCAGATCGGCAGACCTGCCGCCCCAGCGATGTCCATCGCACGAAACTGTTCCATGGTGGCGTGGTCGCTCACCACCACGGCATCGGGTTGGTTCGCCTTGATCAGGCGGGCCGCGGCGCGGCGATCCCCGGGCAACCCCACCCACAATAACTCGGCCGCCGCCGCTCGGCTCGGATGAAACACCGTAAACGCCGCCTCCCACGCCCGGCGGGCACGCTCGTTGACCCCCGCTTCAATGATCGCCATCGGGCGGCGGCAACCTGCGGCGGCCAGCTTCTCGAGCGTCAAGCGCATCGCGAGATAGTGGTGGTGTCCGGCGTGGTGCAGTTCGGGACTCCATCTGGCGCTGCCGATCACCGCGGGCGCGAAACAGTTCCACTCCAAATCCAGCGTCACCTCGGCTTCATGGATCACCGGCGACAAGAGCAGGCCCACGATGCCGCGCGATTTTATCACCTGCGACAGGCGCCGGTCCGTCATGCCGCGTTGGGCCGTCCAAAATTGTTCCAGGCCATAACCCAACGCCTCCGCCCGCGCCTTCGCCCCGAGGAACACGCGTTGCAGAAACGGATCCTTCGTCGACTCGGCCCGCGCGGTGTGCACCCAGACGAACGCGATGCGTTCTCCCGCGGCGACCGGACGCGAGTTGCGGATATGCGACATCAGGGCCGCAAACCGCGGGTTCGGCCGGTAACCCAACTGCGCGGCGATCTTTTGCACCGACGTCCTCGTCTCCGGCCGGATGCGGGGATCGTCCCGCAGCGCATACGAAACCGTGGCGAGACTGCAGTCGGCGGCGCGGGCGATTTGTTGCAGGGTGATCACGGCGGGGGAAAGGATGCGTTCGTGGAGGTCAGGGGCTGGACGCGATGAAGGCAATCTCGCGAATTGAAGGGTTTCAAAGGAGTGACGGTGGCTTCCCCGTCGCGGCGGCCTAAACTCGCCTCCGTCCCCAATTTCATGCCCGATCCTGCCTCGCTTACCCTTCGTCGGCACCGCTGCTTCTTCGCCCCCTTTCGATGAGAAACGTGCTTCGCTCCGCCGTGCTCGGCTCCGACGGGGCGTTGCGCGCCGAACTCAAAACGAAACTCGCCGCGCTCGCACCTTGCCCCGTCGGCCACCAGGGCCGTCTGCTCGAGGGGCGCACCGACTACGCCGAGACCGAGCCGGGGCATCGGCACCTCTCGCCCCTTTACCCGTTGTCTCCCAGCGAAGAAATCACGCCCCGGGAAACACCGGAACTCGCGACGGCCGCGAAAAAAGCTCTGGTCCGCCGTCTAGACCCCAACGGCGGCGGGACCAGTGGCACGCCGCACGGTTTCCTCATCGCCGGCAACTTCGCCCCACCGCCGCCCTTGCGGAAATGCTGCTCCAGAGCCACGGCGGAGAAATCGCTCTGCTGCCGGCGCTGCCTCCCGCGTGGAAGCAAGGTTCGGTCGCAGGCCTGCGCGCGCGGGGCGGCTTTCGGTGCGGCGTCAAATGGCAGGGCGGGGCCCTCGCGACCACCCCGGTGCAAGCCCAGCTCAGCGGGTCCTGCACGGTGCGCGCCCGCACGGCCTTCCCCCTCGGCTCCGACCGCAGCCGCATGGTCGGCCCTGAGCCCGTGCTCATTTTTTCCACGACGGCCGGCCAAACTTACCGCATCACTGCGGTTCGCTGAAAAACGCGCCGCACTCGCCCCTTCGCATCCAGGCCAAACTCCGCGAATCAATTCCCCATGAAACTCCTGTATCAGTCGTTCACGTTCCTCTGTCTTGTCGGTGCCCTTCGCGCCGTCGCCGCCGAACCGCCCGTCGTCGGCCCCGCCGCGCGGCTCACCGTCACGCCCGCGGGTGAGATCGAAGTCGCGATGGCCGACGGCGCCGTCGCGCGGTTTGCCCCGGTGGTCGCGGTGTTGTCGGCGCGCGCTGATCCGAATCTTGAAATGCGCTGGGGCCAATTTCCCGAGGCCGCGTTGAAGCTGAAAGATACCGGCTCGGTCTATAATGTGCTCACGTGGGGCCGGAAAAACACCGCCGCAAAAACCGCACCCCAGCACGTCGAAGATGGTTTCGATCCGTCCATTGATCGCGGGTACGGCGGCGGCCGCACCGCCAACTTGTTTGCCGCCGGTAAACTCAAAACCCTGCGCGCGAGCACCGGCCGCTCCGACGGGAGCAAGATCGTGTGGGATTTCCCCGCCGATGACACGGCCACCGTGCGGCTCGAACTCGATCTGCCGACCGACGGCACTGCGCCGCGCCTACGGCTGAAGACGACTGTAAAAGCGGACGGATGGTATTCGTTCGGCTATGTGGGGGCTCCCGAGACTCCGGTCGGCGACGTCGCGGAACTATGGCAGCCGCTCATCTACAACGAACGCCGCTTTCCGCATGAGTCGTTTCTCGAGGCCGGCTATCGCTGCCCGCTGCCCACCACGCTCGTCACTCGCGGTGGCATCACGACCGGCGTGCTCGCCGACCCCGCGGAGTATCCGTTCCAGCCGCTGCCGAATTTTGCCAACTCACGCTTCGGCGTCGCCCTGCGCAACGCCCGCGGCCTCGCGCAGCCCATGCTGTTCGCCCCGCTGCTCGGCGGCGCCGGTTCGCAGATGAAGGCCGGTGAGTCGCGCGAGTTCGTGATGCGGCTTGTCGTCGCTCAAGCCAACCTCTCCGCCACCTACGAGCGCGTGGCTCGCACGATTTACGGCTTCGCCGATGTGCGCCACAACGCCCTTGGTTCACTGAACGCCACTTTCGAGCGCATGCTCGAATTCGGCCTGAGCGACTACGCAAAATTCAACTCCGACCTGCGCGGCTTCGCCTACGACACCGATGTGCCCGGCGCGGTGAAAAACGTCTCCGCCCTGCATCCGCTCGGCCTCGCGCTCGTCACCGACCGCCCGGAAATCTACACGCGGCTCGCGCGTCCGTTGATGGAATATTTCGTGTCCCGCGAGCGTTTCCTTTTCACAACCGACCCCAAAGTAAAGGGGCAGTCGGCCTCTTCGCATCTGCGCGGGCTGGGCGCGCCCCTCACCGAATACGCGAATCTCTACGCGATGTCGGGCCAACGCACCCCGTTCTTCCGCACTTCCGCCGAGAGCTTGTTCGGCCGCGACCGCGTCTTGAATCTCGAAGGCAATATTCGCGGCGACAACTGGTCCAATGCCCTCGGGCTTTACCGTGCGACCGGAGAAAAGCGCTGGCTCGACCACGCCATCAAGGATGCCGACGCCTATCTTAAAACCCGCGTCGGGGTGCGGGCGGCGGACTATTCGGACCCCGATTCCCGCGGGTTGTTTTTTTGGACGGCGTTCACGCCGCAGTGGATCGAGTTGTTCGAACTCTACGAGGAAACCAAGCTGCCCCGCTTCCTCGCCGCGGCCCACGCGGGCGCACGGGACTACGCGCAGTTTGTCTGGCTTGCGCCGCGCATTCCCAACGGCGACGTCCGCGTCAACGAAGACGGTCTGGCCCCGGCCTACCGGTCCGGACCGCGCTTCCCGCGGATCAAGGCCGAACCTGAAACCGTGCCCGCGTGGCGCACCTCCGAGATCGGCCTCACCAGCGAGTCGGCCCCCACCAGCAAAGGGGCGCGCGGCATTCTCCTCGCCTGCTACGCACCGTGGATGCTGCGCATCGCTTCGCTCACGAACGACGCGTTTCTCCACGACATCGCCCGCTCCGCCATCATCGGCCGCTACACCAGTTTTCCCGGCTACCACATCAACACCGCGCGCACGACCGCCTACGAAAAACCCGACTTCGCGCGGCGCGGAAAAGACGAACTCAACTCGACGACTTCGATTCACTACAACCACATCTGGCCGCACATCGCGCTGCTGCTCGACTACCTCGTGGCGGACACGTTTGCGAAGTCGCGCGGTGCCATCGATTTTCCGGCGCGTTACGCCGAGGGATACGGCTACCTGCAGCAACGCGTGTTCGGCGATCGCCCCGGCAAGGTCTACGGCGAAAGCGGCCTCTATTTGTGGATGCCGCGCGGCGTGCTGACCGTCGATCACCCCGAACTCAATTACGTGATGGCCCGCGGCGACGCCAAACTCGCCATCGCCCTCACCAACCAGTCGAAGTCCGCGGTCAAATCCCACGTGACGCTCTCGCGTGAGCGCATCGCGCTCGCCCCGGGCGCCAGCGCGAAAGTCACCGTGTGGGAGAACAACCGGCGGGTAGGGGAGGTGCCATTCGCGGCCGACGGCCGCATCGCCGTCGACGTCGCGGCGGAGGGCATCACCACGCTGATCCTCAGTGGCGTGAAACCGCGCGTGGAGTTTCAGGACCAGATTCTCGGCCGCGCCACCCGCCTCCCGGCGGAAAGTGTCGTCGACCTCGGCTGGCGCGGCGCGCGGGGCGTCGTGCTGTCGTTCGGCGCGGGCGAACTCACGAGTGCTTACGTTTACCTGCCCGATCAGGAGCGCGTCGTGACCAAGTGCA
>CAJAYO010000567.1 GCA_903948415.1 uncultured Opitutia bacterium
ACAACGGGCAAATCTATCCCACTCAAAGTGGCCGGGTTTCAGGTGACCCTAACTGGCCGGTTTACCCCGTCCCCTGACACAGGGCGGGTCGACCTGCCGGACGAAAGCAATCACCGGGGAACCCTGCGGCCATGAGTTCAGCGCCTCCGCGGTCCGTGACCTCAACCAGAAACAGCGGGGCCAGCTTCCGCACAGCGGGCGCGGCGGCGCGAGCTTCGGTGCCGGCACGTCCGCCACCCGCGCGGACGCGTTGGCCCAGCCGTACGCCAACGTGGCCGCCACCGGGCGTCGAGTTTGCCCGGCGAAGCGACCGCACGCTGACGCAGGTCACGCGCGGTGCGGTAAGGCTCGCGCAGATTCCAGTCGCGGTAACCGACTCCGCGGCCGATTTATTTTTTCTCCGTGGCGCATGTCGGCGACCTCACCTCTGAACGTTTTTTTCGCGGCCACGCCGAAAGGCGGAAATCGGTTCGCCTGACGTCGTAAAACTAGGCGAAGCCAAACAGGCTGATGCCCCAGGCACGGGCCTGTTCGAGCACGGCGGGCCGGTCGAGGATGAGGACTTTTCCCGCTTCGAGCGCGGCGGCGGTGAGATGGGCTTCGCGCATCGTCTCAAGCGTCCGCACGCCGAAGCAGGGAACATCGAAGCGCCAGTCCTGCTTCGCCTTGACGGTTTTGATGAAAAGGGCCCCGTCGGTTTTGAACGCGCCAGCGCGCCGGAGCATCTCGTCGGTGCCCTCGAACGCTTCGACGGCGAGCACGGTGCCTTGGCGGACGACGCAGCCCTGTCCGATGTCGAGCCGGGCGCATTCGCGGGCGATATGGATGCCGTGGTCGAGGTAGTCGCGCTCGATGGGAAATGGTTTTCCGGTCATGCAACCGGGCGCTGCGAGGTGGGCGTCGAGGAACGAACGGGCATCGAGCAGGGTGACGCCCTGGGCTTCGATTTCGCGGGCGATGGCGCCGAAGATCGTTTCGGCGTTGCGGCGTTTCAGGGAAGCGAGAATCCGGACGGCCTTGAGGTCGGGGTGGAGGCCTTTGAACAGTCGGCGCGGGGTGATCTGGCCGGCCATGATGGCGTAGCCGGCGTCGAACTCCCGGAGGGATTTGAGCATCTTGCCGAGTTGGCCGACGAGGAGCGTCCGGCGGTCGGTCTCGGCGAACGAGGCGACGAGGTCGGGACGCGTTTCCTCGGCGAAGGCGACAAGGGTGAGCGGAATGCCGGCGGCGCGAACCGCGGCGGCGATCAGCAGCGGATAGATGCCCTGGCCGGCGATGAGGGTGACGGGTTTTCGCGGGTCGAAGTCGGCAGGGAGAAAGGCGGAGAGCGGCGGCACAGCGAAAGGGAGAAGGGGGAAAGGAGAAGGGAGAAGGAAAATCGGCGGGTGGTCGTCGCCTCCGACCGGCCAAGAAAAAGCCGCGCACTGAGGCGCGGCCGCGGCAGGGAGGCGTGACGGGGCGACTTAAGTCTGCGCGCCGTAATATTTCTTGTAGCTCCGATAGTAGCGATAATTGGAATAATATTCGATGCGGCGCGGGGAGAGGCCGTTGAGCACGACGCCCAGGACTTCGTTTTTGCCGTTGCGCAGCGCGCGCATGTAAAGGCGGATGTGTTTGCGATAGGCGCGATTGAAGCGGCACACGTAAATGACTTCGTCGATCCGCTCGGCGATGAGCAACGAATCGGTGACGGCGCCGAGCGGCGGCGAGTCCACGATCACGAGGTCGTATTCCCGTTTGAGTTTTTCGAGGAGCTGCCCGAAGAGAGGGTTTTCGAGAAACTCGGTCGGGCTCTTGGAGCGGCCGCCCGAGCAAAGCAGGGAAAGATTCTCGCCGATCTTGATCACGCCGAGGGTCGGACTGGTCGCGAGGTCGCCCTCGAGGGACGCGCCGGCTTCGAACCACGGGATGAGGCCGGCATTGTTCTGCTGCTTGAAGTGGCGGTGCAGCATCGGACGGCGGAGATCGCAGTCGATGAGCAGGGTGCGTTTACCGTGGCGGGCGAAGCTGCCGGCGACGTTGCAGGAAATCAGTGTCTTGCCTTCGCCGGGAATGGTGCTGGTGATCAGAATCGACTTGGGGAAATCGAGCTTGGAGTGGATCTTGATCGAACTGTAGACGCTGAGAAATGCTTCCACGCCGGGCGCCTGTTTGTTTTCGAGGAGCAGCGTGTATTTCTCCTCGTCCTTCATGTTGGAGAGGTCGGGGATGATGCCGAGGAGGTTGGCGCCGATGAAGGATTCGACGTCCCAGGCGCTCTTGATGCGGTCGTCGATAAAGCTGAGGCCCACGGCGATGCCGAGGAAGACGAGCACCCCGATGCCCACGGCGGTGCGGGTGATGGCGGTCTTGTTGGGCGAAAACGGTCCACCGGGCATGGTGGCGTCGTCGAGCGGCCGCAGCGGAATCTTGTCGAAATTCTTGGTGGTACGGGTCTGGTTGAGGCGGTCGAGGACCTGACGGTAATTGTTTTTCGCGATGTCGGACTGATCCTTGAGGCTGCGGTATTCGATGCTCAGATCGCCGAGTTCCAGGTTCTTCTTCTCGTGATTGGCATACTCCTCTTCGTAGGTTTTGACGCTCTGGCGGACCTCGGCGAGGCGGGTGCGGAGGTCGGCGATGGCGAGGTCCTTGGCCTTTTCCAGTTGATCCTCGGTGGTGGCGATGCGATTGGCCACGTCGATCATCTTGGGGTGGCGGTCGAGGTAGCGGTCCGCCATGAGGATTTGCTCCTGTTGGAGGGCGTTGAGCTGGCTCTTGAGGCCGGGGACCGCGCCATGGGTGGCGATGAAGGAAATTTCCAGAAGGTTGCGGTTGCCGGTCTTGAAGGCCTCGACCTGGTTGTATTGGTTTTCCACTTCGCGGAGGCGGAGGCGTTCCTGGATCAGCGTGCCGCCGACTTTCTTGAGCGCTTCGCCGATGATATCTTTCGAGCTGTCGAGGGAGATAATCCCCTTGCTCCGGATGTATTGCTGGAGCTTTTGCTCCGCCGCCTCGGATTCCTTTTCGAGCCGGCCGGCCTGCTGCTCAAGGTATTCGACTGCGGCGCTATTTTTGCCGCCCGCGTTGTCCAGGAGGTAGTCCATGAACTGACGGACATAGCGGTTTGCGACCAGCATGGCGGCTTCCGGATCCTCGTGGGTGACGTTGATGCTGATCAGATAACTGTTACGCATCGTCGACGGCGAAACGTTGCCGAGATTGAGCCCAAACGAGGTGGGGGACGTCCCCGGGGGAAGTCGCTTCAAGGCGGCGCGCTGCAGGATCCGCTGTTCGTCCGGCGTGAAGGACTCGATCACCTTCCGACGCAACACCCCGCTGGTGAGTTGCTGGATGGCGGTGTTCATGTCCATGTCATTGCGGATGGCCGTATCGACGACGGTCTGCGTCGACAGGACCGTGTCGGGCTTTTCGAACTGCATGGTCGCCGTCGCGGCGTAGAGCGGCGTGTCCCGCATCTTCCAATAGCCGTAGCCAACGGAAGCCAGGAGGGCGATGGGCAGGGCAATCCAGAGGCGCTCGCGCAGAATGATATAATAATCCCTCAGCGTGCGCCGCTCGATGACGTCGTCATCGTTGTCGCGGGAAGCGGACGGTTGCGGCGCAGGAGGCGGTGTTTTGTGGGAGGCTTCGGCCATCGGAGCGGGCGCGTTAAATGATTCTTTCCGTCACGTAGACGAGATCGCCGGGCTCGAGCACAAAGGCGCCGTCGGCGGAATTCTTGGTGTCTTTGGCGCGGATGACGCTGTCGATGTCTTTGATGAAAATCTTCGTGGTCCCGTTGGCATTGGTGCGGATCACGCGGACCTTGGATCCGTTGGCGGTGTCCGTGAATCCGCCGGCCCGCAGGACGAGGTCTTTCAGCGTGAGGACGGTTTCCGGCGGAAGCGGGTACTTGCCCGGGATCTTGATCATGCCGGAGATGGAGACTTCGCGGGGCGAATACTCCTCGATATTGATCGAAACCTGGGCGTTGCGCAGAATGCGACCGTCCCGGTAGGCGTTTTCGACCGCCGTTTGTGCTTCGGCGACGGTGAGGCCGGCGACGCGGACATCGTTGACGAGGGCGAGGTTGATGTTGCCGCTTGCATCGACGCGTTTGTTGCCGGCGTTGAGGTCCGACTCGCCGATGATGGAAATGCTGAGTTTGTCCGAAGGAGCGATCCGATACGCGATCGTCTTGGGTGGTTCGGCGGGAACCGGCTCCGGTGACTTGGCGGAGCCTTGCGCGAGCAAGGCAGTCCCGCCCAAGAGCAGGCCGGCGGTGGCGCGGAGGAGCAGGCGGAGAGTGACCTTCATTGCGCTCACCATCGGGAAGAGAAGTTGAGGCCCCAGGAATTTCGCACGAAATCGGCGAAGGGGACGGTCGACCAATTGATGAAGTAGCCGTAGGTAAGATTGGCCTTGAAATGTTCGTTCAACGAATAGGAGACGCTGGTGTTCCAGTTGGCGTAGTTGTCGTGGCGATTCTTGCCGAAAACGACCGGGGGGCCGGGAGCGATCACGACGCGGCCCTGCTCTCCGAGGAACCGGCTGTCGCCCCAGCCGGCGCCTGCGGAAATCGCCCAGTGGCTGTTGTAGGTATAACCTGATTCAATACTCGCGGTCGTGGTGTCGACCGAGGCATCGGTGGCGGTCGTGCTAAAGTCCTTGGAAACGGAGCCGTTGATCGTGATCTTCCGGTTGACGGCATAGCTGGTCGCCGCGCTGGCGCTGAGACCGCCGAAACTGCCGGTGTTCGTCGGGTCGCCGTGAGGGGTGCGGATTTGGTAGCCGACGCGGACGGAACCGTTGAGCCCGCGAATGATGCGACCGCTCACTCCGCCATTGATGGAGTGGTCGGTGGTGGCGGTGCTGCGGGAGGATTCGCTGTAGCGGTAGCGGTAGCCGCCGACCAAGTCGCGCTCGTTGCTCAGCAGATAAAACAGATCCGTGCTGGAACTGTAGGTCGAAAGGTTGGCCAGCTGGGTCTGCTCGATGTATTTCCGGGCGCTGTAGCCGAGGGAGCCGGAAAGGGTGAAGCGCTCGACGACGGGATATTTGAAATTGAGGCCGGCGTTGTAGTTCCAGGACGAACTGCGCACGTTGATCGCGGAGTCGGCGCGGCTTTCGCGCGCGCCGCTCAGCGTGATCGAACCGGTCGTGCGACCGCTCTGCTTGGTCAGCTCCATCGAATACGAGGGATTGCTGAAGTTCTCGCTTTTCAGCTCCCCGTATTGGGACGCATTGCCCGCGACACTGGCGTTGACGCCGATCCAGCCGGCCCGGCGCGTGTATTCGATGGATACGCCGGTGGAGTAAACAAAATCGCCGGTGTTGTCGCTGTTGGCGAAAATGTTCGAGTCGCGACTGATGCCCAGGGTCCCGTTGACGAAAATATGGTCGTGGCTGTCGTTGAGCGTGACGAGTGCGCGGGCGGGAGCGCAGGCGATGCCGGCGACCAGCAGGACTGCGATTGATCCGCGAAACTCTCGCCGTAAGTGCATCAATCCGATGGTGCGGTGCCGATTACTCGCCGCCCGGCCCGCCCGCGGAGAGCAGGGTCGCCGGGCTGACGGTAAACTGGACAGGCAGTTGGGTGGGGACGGTCGGAATGACCACGATTTCGCCCACGCTCACGCTGCTCGTGTTCGTGGCGGTGTTGCCATCGAACGCGGTGACGAGGGTGCCGTCTCCCGACTCCGTGGACGCTCCCTCGTTTGTGGTCGTGCCCGCTGCGCCGTCTCCTCCGAGGCTTTGTTTTTCACGCACCTCGAAGTAGACGGTCTTCTTCGCCATGCACGCTTGTGCGACCTTGTCGTCCAGCGCCGCGAGCTCGCTGGCCGGGATATTCTGGATCACTACCTGGTTGGGGCCGCCCGCGCGGCCGGAACGAATGATGGCTTGCTGGCCGGTTTTCAGCGTCTGGCCACCCAGGTCGAGTGCGCCCGCCCGCACCGTGCTGTCGCCCTCCAGCATGGAAATGGTCGTCTCATCGTCGCGGGCCTCGACGACCACTTTTTTGCCGCGGATCGCCACCGACCCCTGGGCCGTGGCGTAGTTCATCGTGCTGCCCGCCACCTGTTTGCTGTTGCATAGCCCGACGGCCCCGCGGGCCACGAACGCCTGCGTCTGGGAGATGGAGGGCTCGGTGTCCATGTCGACCCGGTTGGGGGTGAACGGCTCCTGCACAAATTTCTTCATTTCCACCCGGGTGTTTTGGTCGAAGTAGGCCCCGGTTCCGTTCGAAAAGACCATCGTCGAGAAAATCTTGTTTTTGTCTTCTTCTTTATCGGCCTTCTGCGTCTGAATGACGGTGCCCTCGGCGTTGAAAACCGATTTCTTGGCGAGATCTTGGATACTCTCGCCGATATCAATCTGGGCCTCTCCGCCGATGTCGGAAACATAAAGCTTGCTGGTCGGGTTCTTCTTTTTGGCCTGGCCGTGGGCAGACAACGGCCCGAAAACGCAAGCGACCAAGAGCGCAGCTGCGACTGCTGAGAGGCGATGAACCGGCGAGGAGCGAGGGGTGTTCATGACGTGTTAGATTTTGGGCCGAGAACTTGGAAGACGCCGACAAAAATGGGGTGTAAACCCTAGGGGACGCAAGTGCAGATATTCGTTTATCTCATTCGACGACAATATTGAGGATCTTGCCCGGGACATAGATGACGCGCTTCACGGTTTTACCCTCCAAATGGGGTGCGACCCTTGGGTTCGCACGGGCGGCGCTGACCGCAGCCTCTTGAGCGATCCCGATGGGCACGAGTTGGTCTCCCCGGTGTTTGCCGTTTACCTGAAAGACGAGTTTGACTTCGGTGCTGGCCAGTTTGGCGGGATCGAATTGCGGCCAGGGCACCCGTGCGATGGATGTCGCAGAGTCGGGCCCGCCGAGGCGGCCCCAGAGCTCTTCCGCGAGGTGAGGAGCAAACGGGGCGAGCAGCTGCAGGAACGCTTGGATCGTTCCGCGGCTGACCTGCGGGGCTTTTTGCAGAGCGTTGGTGAAAATCATCATCTGGGAGATGGCGGTGTTGAGGCGCAGGCCTTCAATGTCATCCCCCACCTTCTTAATCGTCTCATGCAGCAGTTTGATGAGCTCGGCGGAGTCGGCGGCCGTGTCCGAGATCTTGGCGTTGACCTCGCCCTCGCGGCCGACGCACTCGCGCCAGACTTTTTGGAGGAAGCGATGCACGCCCTCGATGCCGTTGGGATTCCACGGCTTCATGGCATCGAGTGGTCCGAGGAACATCAGGTAAAGACGGAGGGTGTCGGTCCCGTGCGAATGGATGATCGTGTCGGGGCTGACCACGTTCCCGCGGCTCTTGGACATCTTCTCGCCATCTTCGCCGAGAATAATGCCCTGATGAAACAATTTCGTGAAGGGTTCGCTCTGTGGCACAACCCCGATGTCGAACAGCACTTTGTGCCAGAATCGAGCGTAGAGGAGGTGCAAGACGGCATGCTCGGCGCCGCCCACATAAAGGTCGGGCACACCCCAGTAGCGGAGCGCCTCGGGCGAGGCGAGCGCGTGGTCGGCGGCCGGGTCGGTGAAACGAAGATAATACCAGCACGAACCCGCCCACTGCGGCATCGTGTTCGTCTCCCGCCGTGCGCGCACCCAGGTGTCGCCGTCCGGCCGCGCCTGACTCGCCGGGACCGCGGCGCCGCTCGTAAAATCAAACCAGATTTCCAGCCAGGTGGTGACGTTCGCGAGGGGACTCTCGCCGGTGCCGCTTGGAAGGTAGGATTGGACCTCGGGCAGTTGAAGAGGCAACGCGCTCGACGGCACGGGCAGCGCGTAGTGCGCGACGCCCTCGCTGACGTAGGTCACGGGCGATTCCGGCAATGCGCTGCCGGGCGCGGCCTTGGCTGTCGCGTAATCCGCCTCGTTCACCCAGACGATGGGAAACGGCTCGCCCCAGTAACGCTGGCGCGAGAACAGCCAGTCGCGCAGCTTGTAATTCACCGTGGGCTTGCCCACGTCGCGAGCGGCGAGGTCCGCGGTGATTTTCCTCTTCGCCTCGGGCCAAGCCAGACCGTCGTAGCCGGGCGAGTTGATGAGTTTGCCGTCGCCGACGTAGGGGAGCGGCGTCTCGGCTGAGCCGCTGTCGATGACCGGCACGATGGGCAGGGAATACTTGACTGCGAATTCGTGGTCGCGCTCGTCGTGCGCCGGCACGGCCATGATCGCGCCGGTGCCGTAGCCCATGAGCACATAGTCGGCGACCCAGATGGGGACGCGTTGCCCGTTTACCGGGTTGATCGCGTAAGAACCGCTGAAGACGCCCGATTTGTCCTTCGCCAGATCGGTGCGCTCCAGATCGCTTTTGCCGGCGGATTTCTTCCGGTAGCTGTCGAGCTCGGCCTTCTGTCCGGGCGTGGTGAGGGTGTCGGTGAGCGGGTGCTCCGGGGCCAGCACCATGTAAGTGCAGCCGAAAAGCGTGTCCGGACGCGTGGTGAAGATCTTCAGCGCACCGAGCGGCGCGTGCTCCAGCTGGAAGAGGATTTCCGCGCCCTCGCTGCGGCCGATCCAGGCCTCCTGCATCCGTTTGGTGGAGTCGGGCCAGTCGACGTCCTTGAGGTCCGCGAGCAAGCGCTCGGCATAGGCCGTGATGCGCAGCACCCATTGGCGGAGATTGCGGCGCTCGACGGGGAACCCGCCGACCTCGCTCTTGCCGTCGATGACTTCCTCGTTGGCGAGGACCGTGCGCAATTCCGGACACCACCAGACCGGGCGTTCGTCAACGTAGGCGAGCCCACGGGCAAAAAGCTGGAGAAAAATCCACTGCGTCCAGCGGTAATACTGCGGGTCGGTGGTCGCGAGTTCGCGCTCCCAGTCATAAGAGAAACCCAGGGCTTTGATCTGGCGCTTGAAGTTGACGATGTTGGCCGCGGTATTCGTCGCCGGGTGGGTGCCCGTTTTGACCGCGTGCTGCTCGGCGGGCAGGCCGAAGGCATCCCAGCCGATCGGGTGGAGCACGTTGAAGCCCTTGGCGCGCTTGTAACGCGCAATGATGTCGGTCGCCGTGTAGCCCTCCGGATGCCCGATGTGCAGACCCGCACCGGACGGGTAGGGGAACATGTCGAGCACGTAGTATTTCGGCTTCGAGGAAGCGTTGTCCGCCCGGAACGAGCGATTTTGGTCCCAGAAAGATTGCCAGTGCGGCTCGATCTCATGGAAGTTGTAGTCAATGCACTTGGTAGCCATCGTGTAAACCGCCACTGTGAAACCTTTCTCCGCCCGGTCAATCTCCGCGCTCGTCCTCCTCTTTTTCTCGGTTTTCGCCCTCGTGCTCCCCGCGCGTGCCGACATGAAGCGCGGGTTCAACCAGCTCCTCGAATCCGTCGTGAAAATCGATGTCCGCGAGGTGGCGTTCGAGGCCGGCAGCAAACGCTTCACGGGGGGCATCGGCTCGGGCGTGATTCTTTCGGCCGACGGTCTGGTGCTCACCAATGCCCACGTCGCCAGTCCCCGGGCGGTCGAGATCAACATTACGCTTGCGAACCTCGAACGGGTCAGTGCGAAACTGGTCGGCTGGGATCATTGGACCGACCTTGCGCTCCTGCGCATCGATCTGGCCGAGGTGAAGCGCCGCGGTCTGAAGTTTTCCCACGCCGACCTCGGCGAAAGCGGCAAGCTCTACCCGGGCCAGGAAGTGTATGCCGTCGGCACGCCCCACGGGCTCACCCGCACCGTTACGCGCGGCATCATTTCCAACAATAACCGCTATTTCGAAGACACGCGCGGGGTGAACGGCTACGAGACCGGCGCGTTTAACACCTGGCTGCAGACCGACGCCGCCATCAACCCGGGCAACTCGGGCGGTCCGCTGGTCACCGATGACGGCAAGGTCATCGGGATCTCCTCCCGCACCTACCTCGGGGCGAACAACCTCGGGTTCGCGATTCCCGCGAGCACGGCGCGGCGCGTGGTGGCCGGCCTACTGCGCGAGGGCGGTGCAATCACGCGAAGTTACATCGGCATCGTGCCGAAGGAACTGCAGGACCTGGAGAATTTCTATTCGCTCGCGCTCAACACCGGCATGCTGATCAACAGCGTCGAACCGGGTTCGCCCGCCGCGAAGGCCGGCCTGCGCAGCGGCGATATTTTGCTCAGCCTGAATGGCGAGAAAATCGACGGACGCTTTCCGGAGCAGCTGCCGCCGATTCAAAACCTGATCGCCAACCAGCCGGTCGGCGCGTCGCTCAAACTCGCGGTGAAGCGCGGCACCGAGACGCGGGACTACGTGGTGGTGACGGAGAAACTCGAGAGCCGGGTGGGCGAGGAATGGGCGCTCGAAAAATGGGGCCTGAGCGTGCGTAAAGTTTCCCGGGCCTACGCCCGCGAAAACCAACTCGACGATACCAACGGCGTGTTGGTCATCGGGGTGCAGCCCGGCTTCCCGGCCGCCGCTGCCGGCGTCTCCCGGGGGGATATCATTACGAAGATCAACGACCAAGCGGTGCTCTCGCTCGACGTGATCAAGACCGCGCAGGCCGCCTACGAGGCCAAGCCCGCGCCGACGCTCGTGGAGGTGCAGCGCAACCGCCGTGTCTCGCTTTACATTTTGAAACCATGAAGCTCCGCCTGCAGTTGATCGCCGCCCTGCTCCTTGCGCCGGCCGCACTCCGCGCCGCCGCCGATTTGCCCGCCCTTTGGGCCGAGCGCGCGAAATGCGTCGTGGCCGTCGAATATGTGACGGAAACCGAGACCGAACGCCGTCCGACGATTTCCATGGGGACGGTGATTGATCCCGATGGCACGATCATCATCCCGTCGGGCGCGATCGATCCGCGGGCGGCTACGTGGCAGCTGAAGGACTTCAAGGTCTACCTGCCCGGAGACGCCGCGAGCACGCCGGCCGAATACCTCGGCCAGGACGCGTTCACCGGCTGGCACTTCGTCCGGGCCGCCGAGACGACGCGGGCGAAGCTCACGCCGATCACCGCCTTCGCGGTGAAGGGGGCGGCCCCGGTGCCCGCCCTGGCCGAATTGGTGTGGGGCATCGGCCTGCGCAACAAAGACGAGGACTTTGCGCCCTACCTCATGCAGAGCCACGTCGCGCTGATCCAGTCGCTGCCGCAGCGCACCGCGATCGCACAGCACGAGGTGGCGGGACCGGGCCTGCCGGTCTTCAACCGGGCCGGGGCGCTCGTCGGCATCGCCGCGACGTCGTTCGGCCAAAGTTACCTGCAGTTTTCCCGGCGGAGCCGGGGCGAGCCGATGCTGTTGATCAACGTCGAGGAAAGCAGCGCGTTTATGCTGGCGGCGGAAGTGCTGCCCAACCTCGGGCGTATCCCGAAAAATACTTCCGGCCGGCCGCTCGCGTGGCTCGGCGCCTACGGCCTCGAGCCGATGGACCGTGATGTGGCGACCTTCTTGAAACTCGAGGCGCAGTCCGGCGCCGTGGTCAGCGAGGTGCTCGAGGGCAGTCCGGCGGAAAAGGCCGGACTCCGGGACCGCGACATCATCCTCGCGTTGGACGGCAAGCCGCTCCCGCCGCTCAAGCCCGAGCGGGTCGTGGTGACGTGGCTGGAGCGGGAGATCGACCGTCGTGCCCCCGGCGATACGTTTGCCCTGACGGTGCTCCGCGGCAGCGCGCGGGTCGAACTCAAGGCCGTGCTCGGCGAGGAACCGAAACTGCTGCGCGAGGCCGACCGGAAATACTACGACCGGCTCGGCTTCACCGCCCGGGAGTTTGTCTACGGCGATGCGATCGAGCGCCGGGTGAAGGCGGCCGAGCCCTCGGGCGTCGTCGCGCATTTCGTCAAACCCAGCAGCCCGGCGGCCATCGCCGGCCTCCGGCAGGAGGACTGGATCAAGGAAATCGACGGCGCCGAGGCGAAGAATTTTGCCGTGATCGCGGCCAAGCTCGCCGAAATCGAAGCCGATCTGTCGCGCGCCGAGTTCGTCCTCCTGGTGAGCCGCGGGGGCGAGACCGCCGTGCTCCGCATCAAACTCAAATAACTCCTCCCATGTTCACAGGCATTGTCGAAGAAGCCGGTCGCGTCGTTTCCTTCACGCAGGGGGCGGCATCCTGGCGCCTGCAAATCGCCGCGGGTGCGACGCTCGCGGGCGCAGGGCTGGGCGACAGCATCGCGGTCAACGGTTGCTGCCTCACCGTGACGCACTTCGATGCGGCGCATTTTTATTTCGACGTGCTGGAGGAGACCCGCCGGCTGACGAATTTTTCGGCGCTCGCGCCCGGTTCGCCGGTGAATCTGGAGCGCAGTCTGCGTTTTGACGGCAAAGTCGGCGGTCACTTTGTCACGGGCCACATCGACGGGCTCGGCGTGATCGAACTCTTCGAGCAGCGGGGCCACGACCATTTCCTGCGGGTGCGCGGCCCGGCCGGCAGCGGCCGATACGTGATCCACAAGGGCAGCATCGCGATCGACGGGATCTCGCTGACGGTCGCAGAGGTCGAGGGGGACAGCCTGGCGGTGTGGCTGATTCCGACGACGATTGCGGTGACGAATCTGCGCGGGCGGCGCGCGGGCGAGACGGTGAATTTGGAATTCGACATGCTCGGCAAGTATGTCGAGAAGCTGCTTTCGCGTCGCACCCCCTGATCCGCCGCCATGCGCACCGCCCTGCAGGCCCTGACCGACGAGCTCCGCCGCTTGAAGACGGCCGGCGTGAAGACGGTTGCGGTGTCGGATGAGAGTGTCGCCGCCCTGCGCCGCATCGTGCAGGCGCGCGCCCGCGGGGTGGTCGCGCCCGCACCGGCCGACACGCCGGAGCCGGCCGCGTCGGTTTCTGCCCCGCGAACGGCGACCGCGCCCCTCAAGGCCTACGAGCCGCCGGCGCCGGTTTACACTCCGAAGCCCGCCCCGAAACCCGTGGGTGAAGCGCTCCCGCCACCGCCGACCGTGACCTTGCCCGCGGGCGACAAGCAGACGCGGTGGAACGCGCTGCTCGAACTCGTGCGCAACGACGCGACGTGCAAAGCGCACGTGCGCCCCGGCAAGCAAGTCGTGCTCGGCGTCGGCAGCGTGGAGGCGAAGATCATGTTTGTCGGCGAGGCGCCGGGGGCGGAAGAGGAAATCCACGGAGAACCGTTTGTGGGGCCGGCGGGCGAGTTGCTCACCAAAATGATCCAGGCGATGGGGCTGAAGCGGGCGGAGATTTACATCGGCAACATCATGAACTGGCGGCCCGAGCTGCCGACGCCTCCCGGCGAGGCGCAGATCGGGAACCGGCCGCCGACCGAGGCGGAAATGCGTTACTGCCTCCCCTACCTGCGCGCCCAGATCGATGTGGTGAAGCCCGATCTGCTCGTCGCGCTCGGCGCGACCGCGGCGCACGGACTGCTGGGCGTCGATACGTTCAAGGCGCTGGGCGAAGTGCGCGGGCGGTGGCATGAGTTCGGCGGAAAACCGCTGATGGTCACTTACCACCCGAGTTATTTGCTGCGTCCGCCCGTCGACAACCGGAAGAAACGGCTCGTGTGGGAAGATTTGCTGAAGGTCATGGAGCGCGTCGCGCTGCCGATCTCGGACAAGCAACGCACCTTTTTCTTGGACAAATGAAACTCCGCGCCCTGCTCCTGCCTTTTTTCCTTCTGCTCGCGTGGCGCGCACCCGCCCGCGCGTCCGACGAGATGTTTGATTTCGAGACGCTCCGCTTCCGGGCGAAGATGCTGGCGGCCCGCGCCTACGCGCCCCGGGCGACGACCGTGCCGGAAGCGCTGCGCAAACTCAGCTACGACGAGTATCGCCTGATCACGTTCAACGTCGACCAGACGTGGTGGCGCCGCGAAGCGCTGCCGTACCAGCTGCAGTTTTTTCATCCCGGCTTTGTGCACCAGAAGTCGGTGCAGGTGTTCGAACTCAACGGCCGCACGCCGAGCCCGATCAAGTTCTCCCGCGAGATGTTCAACTACAGCAGTCTCAAGATTGGCGGCAGTCTGCCCGACAATGTCGGTTTCGCGGGTTTCCGCGTGTTGGGCAGTCTTAATCTGCCGGCGGACGAGCTGGTCTCGTTTGTCGGGGCGAGCTACTTTCGCGCGCTTTGCCTGAAGACGGTCTATGGGTTGTCGGCGCGCGGGCTGGCGATCAATACCGCCGAGCCGGAGGGCGAAGAGTTTCCCGTCTTCGAGGAATTTTGGATCGAGCGGCCCGCGGCGGGGGCGAAGCAATTTGTGATCTATGCGCTGATGGACAGTGCGAGTGTGGCCGGAGCGTATCGCTTCACCATCGCGCCGGGCGCCGACACGGTGATGCAGGTGAAGGCCGCGGTTTACTGCCGGAAAAACCCGAAGTTCCTCGGTCTCGCCCCGCTGACGAGCATGTTCTGGCACGGCGAAAACTCCGGCACGAACCACGGCGATTTCCGGCCCGAAGTGCACGATTCCGACGGGTTGATGATTTTCAACGGAGCGAGCGAGTGGCTCTGGCGGCCGCTGTCGAATCCAAAGGCGACGCGGGTCTCGGCCTTTTCGGACGAGAACCCGCGCGGCTTTGGCCTGATCCAGCGCGACCGGAAATATGAGTCCTACCAGGATCTCGAGGCGCATTATCACCTGCGGCCGAGCGCGTGGGTCGAGCCCGTGGGGAACTGGGGCCGCGGGTCGGTCCGACTGGCCGAGTTGTCGGCGGCGGACGAGACGAACGACAACATCGTCGCGTTCTGGGTGCCGGAGCGGCTGCCGCCGGCGGGGCAGGCGATCGAGTTCGAATACAAGCTGCACTGGTTTTCCGACCAGATCCGGCCGCCCGCGGGGTTTGTGGCCTCGACCCGGTCCGGCCATTCGCAGACCCACGAGCCCGAACTGCGGCGTTTTGTGATCGATTTCGACGGGCCGTATCTGCGGCAACAGAAGCCCGATCCGGCGATCGAGCCGGAAGTCAGCGTCGGCGCGGGGGCGACGCTCGCCTACAAGACCGTGCAGAAGAATCCCTACAACGGGACCTGGCGCCTGGGGTTTGGGATCAAGCCCGACGCCAGCGGCCGGCCGGTGGAACTGCGTTGTTTCCTGAAGAAGACGCCCCATGTTCTCACGGAAACATGGACGTATCTCTGGAGTCCCTGAGTGCATTTCGCCCGCGAACGGGCACGATGGAGGCGTGGAACGCCGCCTACGTGCGCGTCGAGGACTACCTGCGCGCCCACCGCATCCACAACCGGCTGCACCAAAGCCGGCTCATTCTGCAAATTCTCGAGCGCGCCGCGCGGCGGCATGAATCGAATCCCACCATCGAGCCGACCACGCTCGCGGCGGAGGAAACCGAGGCGATGATGGACCTGTGGTTCGCCGATGTGCTCGACGTGCGCGGCCAGCCGCATGAACGCATCGCGGTGGACGGCCGCGTGGCGCTCCTGCTGTCGGACGGGCCGGAGAAATGGCCGTATGCGTTTCTCGACGAGCAGAATGTCCCGGCCGATTTTGCGCAGGCGATGCGCCGGGGCGGGCTGCAGGCGGGACCCGACATGGCGGTCTCGAACATGGCGCCCCATCCGATCGATCTCGGGTTGATCACCGAGGCCGCGGGCGAAACGCTGGAACAGTTTGAGAAGTGGCCGATCTTGCGGGCGCTGTTGCTCTGGTTCGTGTTTGCCGCCGTGTTGGCCGGAATTTTCAAAGCGACGCGCTGAGCCATGCGACTCTATCTGACGGAACACATGGACAAGCGGCGGCTGGGACGCCGGCGGTTCTTTTTCTTCTCGGCGATCTTCGGGCTGACGAGTATCGCGACCTGGTTCATGGCCGATTTGCTGTGGCGCGATGGCATCAGCGCGCTCGAGGTCACGCTGCTGGCGGTGTTCGTGATTCTGTTCGCCCACATTGCGGCGGGTTTTTGCACGGCGCTGGTGGGTTTTTACGTGATCAACCGGGGCGGCGACAGTTCACGCATCACGGCGACGTGGGCGGAGGGGGAGGTGCCGATGCTGGCCAAGACGGCGATCGTCATGCCGGCGTTCAACGAGGATGTGAGCCGTGTCTTTGAAGGGCTGCGCGTCGTCTTCCGTTCGGTGCAGGAGACGAAGCAGCTGGAGCATTTCGATTTTTTCGTGCTCAGCGATTCGAACCAGCCCAACCAGTGGATTCAGGAGGAAGTCGCGTGGGCCGAGCTGTGCAAGCAGGTGGGCGGCTTCGGCAAGATTTTTTACCGCAAGCGCCGCCAGTCGATCAACAAGAAGGCCGGCAACGTGGCGGATTTTTTGCGGCGGTGGGGCCGGCGTTACCGGTACATGATCGTGCTCGACGCGGATTCGATCATGACGGGCCGGGCGCTGGTGCAACTGGTGGCGCTGATGGAGAAGAATCCGCAGGTCGGCCTGATCCAGACGGCCCCGCGGATCGTGAACGGGGAAACGCTGTTTGCGCGGATCCAGTCGTTTGCGAGCCGGCTCTACAGCCCGTTGTTTTTGGCGGGGCTGAATTACTGGCAGCAGCACGAGGGGAATTTCTGGGGGCACAACGCGGTCGTGCGGGTGCAGCCCTTTATCGACCACTGCTCGCTGCCGGAGCTCCCGGGCCGCGAGCCGTTCGGCGGGCGCATCCTGTCGCACGATTTCGTCGAGGCGGCGCTGATGCGCAAGGCGGGCTGGGCGGTGTGGCTCGCGGGCGACATCGACGGCAGTTACGAGGAGGGCCCGCCGACGCTGATCGAGTCGGCGAAGCGCGACCGGCGCTGGTGTCAGGGCAACATCCAGCACGCGTGGTTGCTCACCACGCGCGGCTTCCGGCCGGCGAGCCGGTTCCATTTGTTGATGGGCGTGATGGGCTATGTGTCGTCGCCGCTCTGGCTGCTCTTCATGATTCTCAGCACGATCCATGTGTTCGCCGTGCTGGCGTCGCCGGCTGCCGCGGTGCCGGGGTGGGTGACCGACACGACCTCGCTGTTCGGGTTTGATCTCCAGGTGCCCGAGGCGCTGACGCTCTTTGCGCTGACCATGCTGCTGATCTTCGTGCCGAAGATGGTGAGCGTGGTGGTGACGTTGGGCGACCGGGCCGAGGCCGACAAATTCGGCGGGAAGGCGCGGCTGGTCGTGAGCGCGCTGCTGGAGACCCTGGTGTCCGCGTTGCTCGCGCCGATCAACATGGTGTTCAACTCGAAGTTTGTGCTTTTCACGCTGCTCGGCCAAGGGGTCGCGTGGGTGACGCAGAAGCGCGGCAGTGACGACGACGGCACGGATTGGCGCGAAGCGATCATCACGCACGGCGGGCAAACGCTGTTTGGGGTCGTCTGGGGCGTGTCAGCGTTTGTGCTGTCGCCGGCGTTTTTCTGGTGGCTGAGTCCGGTGCTGGCGGGGTTGGTGTTGGCGGTGCCGGTGTCCATTTTGCTCAGCAAGGCGGGGGTGGGGCGGGCGGCGCGCCGGCTGGGGGTTTTCTTGACGCCCGAGGAGACGACCCCGCCCTACGAGCTGAAGCGGCTGCAGCAGAACTTGGCCGAGTGTTACCGGCATCTGCCGCCGTTCGAACCGTTGCGGGCCGACTATGGGTTGCTGCAGGCGGTGCTCGATCCCTACGTCAACGCGCTGCATGTGGCGTTGCTGCGGCAGCGCCGGCCGAGCGAGGAGGCGCGGGAATGGTTTGTGCAGCTGCGCGAGCGGCTCCTGCGCGAGGGGCCGGCAAAATTTGCGACCAAAGAAAAGATGGCGCTGCTGATGGACGCCGAGTCGATGATCTGGCTGCACCGCGAGCTGTGGAGTTGTCCGGCGGGTTCGCTGGCGGAGTGGTGGCGTCTCGCGATGCGCCAGTACAACGTGCTGACCTACGCGCCGACGACGGCGCTGTATCGTTAGGTGGAGGGCGGAGCAAAGTCCGACCTACTTCGTGATCAGTTTCGTGAGTTCCGCCTGGGCGCGGGCGAACTCGGCCGCGATCTCGGCGACGAACGGGGCGGCGGCATTCATGCCGTTGGTGCGGGCGTGATGTTCGAGGCGTTCTGCCACCGCCCGCAGCGCCATGGCGCCCAAGTTGGCGGAGCTGCCCTTGATGCTGTGGGCGGCCCGGGTGAACTTGGGCAGATCGGCCGCGGCGAGGCTTTGTTCCAGTTCGGCGATCCGGAGCGGGGTGTCCTCCATGAAAATGTCCGCGATCTCCCTCAAGAATTCATCGTTGTCGTCGGGATTGAGCGACCGGAGATTTTCAATGGCCTGAGGATCGATGACGAGAAATTCAGTCATGGGGTCGATGAATGTTCCGGGGTTGTCGGGAAAACGGGAGCGTGCACGGTGGAGAGTGGGCGGAGATGTAACCCGGGGCGAGGGAGGCGGACGTCGGACGATGCCTCAGGTGGCCCATTCGAACGAGGTATTCTGGTCGATCTCCTCGATGGTCGTCAGGCCGAGGAGAACCTTCTTGAGCCCGTCGTAGCGTAGCGGCTTGTAGCCGACTTTGGCGGCGGCGCGGCTGATGTCCTGCACGCTGCGGCCCTCGGCGATGAGCGTGCGGACCTCCTCGGTGATCAACACGAGTTCGTGGAAGGCCAAGCGACCCTTGTAGCCGGTGTGTCGGCAGGCCTGGCAGCCGCGTCCGCGGTAAAAGGGCACGTCGGTGAGCCCTTCGTCCTTGAAATATTTCTGGAGGGTCTCGCGCGAGGGATAGTAGGCCTCCTTGCAGCCTTCGCAGATGCGGGCGGCGAGGCGTTGGGCGAGCACGCCGATCACGGAGGGGGCGACCATATAGGGTTCCACGCCGATTTCGATCAGGCGCATGATGGCCTGCGGCGCGGTGTTGGTGTGGAGGGTCGCAAACACGATGTGGCCCGTCAGCGCCGCCTCGGTGGCGATTTTGGCGGTCTCCAGATCGCGGATTTCGCCGACGAGAATCGCGTCCGGATCCTGGCGCATCAGGGCGCGCAGGATGGTGGCGAATTTCAGGTCGATGCTGGAGTTGACCTGGCTCTGCGTCACGCCGGCGAGCTGGATTTCGACCGGATCCTCGATGGTGGAGATGTTGATGCCGGGCGTGTTGATCTCGTGGATGGCGGCGTAGAGCGTGGTGGTCTTGCCGGATCCCGTGGGGCCAGTCACAAAGATGATGCCGTTGGGATTCTGAATCAGGCGTTTGAAGGGCTGGAGGATCGTCTGGGAGATCATCATCTTCTCCAGGGTCAGCATGGTTTTCTTGCCCGTCATCGCGAGGATGCGGATGACCGTCTTTTCGCCGTAGGCGGAGGGGATCGTGGAGACGCGGAAGTTGGCGGTCTGGCTGCCGACGGGCATCGAAAATCGTCCGTCCTGCGGGAAGCGCGTCTCCGAGATGTTCAGGTTGCAGAGGATCTTGATGCGCGAGATGAGCGCGCGGTGGAGCTTGCGTGAGTAGGTGAGGATTTCGCGCAGGTTGCCGTCGACGCGGAAGCGCACGCGGCACTGGGTCTCCAGAGCCTCGACGTGGATGTCGCTCGCGCGTTCGCGCATCGCGAAATAAATGATCTCATCCAGAATCTGGACGAGGGCGTTGTTCTCGACGAGCTGGGCGAGTTTCTCGCCGGCAATCTCCGGCTTGTCGAAGAGACTCGAACGTTGGAGTTCGTCGAGGCTCTCCTCCAGGCCTTTCTCGGTGCAGTAGTGGATCGCGATGGCGTCCTCGATCTCGCGGGGGAGCGCGAACACGGGACTGAGCGGCATCTGGGCGATCTGGCCGAGGCGGCGGATGAGGTCGACGTCGGCGGGGCTGGCCATCGCGACGGTCAGCACGCCGTTGAGCACGTAGAGGCCGATGGCCTTCACCTTCTTGGCGACCTCCATCGGGATTTTTTCGATGGCTTCGTCGGTGATCACCGAGGCGAAGGGATCGACGTAGGCGACGTTCATCGAGTCGGCCCAGTAGCGGCAGGCATCGTCCTTGTTGAGGTATTTTTCGTCGATCACGGCCTGCACGAAGGCAGTCGTTTCGCCGTGGCGGTCGGCCAGCAGCGTGATCTCGGAGACGCAGTCGAATTTCGGGATCTGCCGGATGCGCCCGAGGAAGAAATTACTTTTGGGGTTTAACACGGCGGATGGGCTTCGCTTTGAAGAGTTTTCCGATTTCGTTCTGATCGAGTTTCTCCATCGCGAAGGTGCTCGCGGAGCGTTCGGCCTTCAGTTCCTGGAGGATCTGGGGCAGCGAATATTTGACCTCGGCGATGACGACCGGGGGCGGCAGGGGAGAATCGGCGGGCGGCAGGGAAGGATCGGCGGGCGGGACGGAGCTCATGGCGGCGGATTTTAGCTGGCGCCGAAACAGGCTTCGATCGTTTCGGTCAGGGCCGTGGTGATCTCGTCCCGCGACGTGTCCTTACGGATGTAGTTGGAGGCGCCGAGTTCGACGGCCTGCTCGATGGTTTGGCGGTTGGCCAGCGACGTGAGCATCACGACGACGCAGTCGGGGTCGATCTCCTTGAGCTTTCTGAGGGTCTCGATCCCGTCCATGATGGGCATGTTCACGTCGAGGAGCACGAGGTCGGGGTTTTCGCGGAGATAGGCGGCGACGCCCTCCTCGCCGTTGGTGGCTTCGATGATCGTGGGAGAGCCGAGTTGGCGAAGAATAAGCCCGACGTATTTGCGGATGTGGGCTTCGTCGTCGACGAGCAAAATGGTGCCTTGGAAATTCATGAGTTGGTAGACAGGAGGACCCGAAATTCGCAGCCGCCGGCGGGGAGGTTCTCCGCGGTGATGATACCGCCGTGCGCTTCGACAATTTTTCGGCAGATGGCGAGACCCAGACCGGTGCTTTTTTCGCCGGCGGTGGGTTGCGCGGACAGGCGGCTAAAATCCTTGAAGAGCTTGTCGCGCTCGTTGTCGGGGATGCCGGGGCCCTGGTCCTGCACGGCGAAGCCGAAGGTGCCGTGGGCCGGTGCGGATTGGATCGTGGCCGTGATGGCGGATCCGGGCGGGGAATATTTCACGGCGTTGCTGAGCAAATTGTCGATCACCTGGCGCATCTTGGCCGCGTCGAGCATCAGCACCGGAGCGAGGCCGCGGGTCTCAATGGTGACCTGGGTGTTTTTCTTGGCGGCCTCAATGTTTGTCATGGCGACCGATTTTGCGATCAGGTCGGCGAGGTTGTGCGGTTCGCGGTAAATCTTGAGTTCGCCGGATTCGATCGTGGCGACGTCGAGGAGCTCGTTTACCAGGTCGAGCATCGACTGGCTGGCCGAGTGGATGGTGTTGATGAGATCAAGCTGGTCGACGGAGAGCGGGCCGACGGCGCCTTCCCGCAGGAATTCGGCGAGGCCGCGGATCGAAGCGAGGGGGTTGCGCAGGTCGTGGGCCGCCATCCCAAGGAAGCGGTTCTTCGCGGCGTTCGCGTTGCTGAGTTGGTCGACGAGCTGCTTGCGCTGCTCGGACAGAATGCGGTTTTGCAGGTGGGACCGAATGCGGGCGAGAACCTCTTTCGCCTTGAACGGCTTGGGAAGGTAGTCAACGCCGCCGGCGCTCAGTCCTTCCACGAGGTCGTCGGACTCGTTTTTCGCCGTGATGAAAATGACCGGCGCGCAGTTCCCGCCGTAGGTCCGGTTGAGGCGACGGCAAGTCTCGAATCCGTCGATCCCGGGCATCATCACGTCCAGGAGCACGAGGTCGGGGAGGAAATCCGCGTAGGCGAGGAGGGCGCGCTCCCCCGAATTGGCCTCGACCAGCGTGTACCCTTCGCCCTTCAGAATTCCCGCGAGGATTCTGATGTTCAGGCGGTCGTCGTCGACCACGAGGATTTTTCGATGTTTGAGGTCGAGCGGCGCAGTAATCGGCGAAATCTCCATTCAGAGCGGAGGATGCGAGGGAAGGCCCGGACTGCAATCGGAAGTTTCGGCTTGTTCGGGCAAAAGTGGCGGGAGGTGCAGCCGCCGAAAATCCCCGCGCTGCCGGACCGCGAAAAATTCACATCAGGGAATCGGCATACGTTGATATTTAACTTGCCCAGGCTCCGGGGCGTGCCTTTCCTCGCAGCTCTTATCTTATGGCCAAATCATTCGTATTCTCCTCCGAGTCCGTCGGCGAAGGACATCCCGACAAAGTTGCTGACTTGATTTCCGACAGCGTGCTGGACGCCTGCCTTGCGCAGGATCGCACGAGTCGTGTCGCTTGCGAAACCATGGTGAAGTCGAACATGGTGATTCTCGCCGGCGAGATCACCACGAGCGCGAAGCTCAACTACGAGGCCATCGTGCGTGACGCGATCCGCGATATCGGCTACGTCAACACGGACGACGTGTTTCACGCCGACCAGGTTTTCATCAACAATTATTTGACGAAGCAGTCGCCGGACATCGCGCAGGGCGTCGATGCGAAGAAGGCCAAGGGCAAGAAGACCGCCGAGCAGGGCGCGGGCGACCAAGGCATCATGTTCGGTTACGCGTGCACCGAGACGCCGGAACTGATGCCGACGCCGATCATGTTCGCGCACCGTCTCGGTCGCGAGCTCACCAAAGTCCGCAAGTCCGGCAATGTGCCGTGGCTCCGTCCGGACGCGAAGTCGCAGGTCTCGGTCCGCTATGAAAACGACAAGCCTGTTGAGGTGGTGAACGTGGTGATCTCGACGCAGCACACCGCCGACGTCGCCCATGCGACGATCGAAAAACATCTCATCGAGCACGTCATCAAGAAGGTCATCCCGGCCGAGATGCTGACCAAGAATACCGAGTATCTCATCAACCCGACCGGACGCTTTGTGGTCGGCGGTCCGCAGGGTGATTCGGGGCTCACGGGCCGCAAGATCATCGTTGATACCTACGGTGGCTGGGGTCGCCACGGCGGCGGGGCCTTCTCGGGCAAGGATCCGTCGAAGGTTGACCGTTCGGCCGCCTACATGGGCCGCTGGGTGGCCAAGAATATTGTCGCCGCCGGCCTCGCGACGCACGCGGAGATCCAGTTCGCGTATGCGATCGGGCATCCGCAGCCGGTCTCGGTGCGCGTCGAGTCCTTTGGTACCTCGCTGCTCGGCATTTCCGACGAGCAGATCACCGACGCCGTGCGCGAAGTCTTCAGCTTCAAGCCGGCGGACATCGTGGCGCAGCTCGATCTGCTCCGGCCGATTTATCGCCAGACCACGAACTACGGGCACTTCGGCAAACACGGCATGCCGTGGGAAAAGACCAACAAGGTCGCCGCACTCAAAGCCGCGCTGAAAAAGTAAGGTCCGCGCCGCCGTTCCGTTCCACTCTCAACCGTCCGTTTCCGTTTCTCCTCCATCCATTATGGCCACCGCCAAAAAATCCGCGCGCAAATCTGCCGCGCCCGACTATCACGTAAAAGACATCACTCTCGCCGAGTGGGGTCGCAAAGAGATTTCCGTCGCCGAGCATGAAATGCCCGGTCTGGTCTCTGTCCGCAAAAAATTCGGCGCGAAGAAGCCGCTCGCCGGCGTGCGCATCACCGGATCGCTGCACATGACGATCCAGACGGCCGTCCTGATCGAGACCCTGAAGGAGCTTGGCGCCGATGTGCGGTGGGCTTCCTGCAATATCTTCTCGACGCAGGACCACGCGGCCGCGGCGATCGCCGCGACCGGCACGCCGGTCTTCGCCTGGAAGGGCGAGACGTTGGAAGAGTATTGGGATCTCACGCTCCGGGCCATCACGTTCCCGGGGAACAAGGGCCCGCAGCTCGTGGTCGACGACGGCGGCGACGTGACGCTGCTGATCCACAAGGGCTGCGAACTCGAAGAGGGCAGCGACTGGGTCAACACCCCGTCGGGCTCCCACGAGGAGCAGGTGATCAAGAACACGCTCAAGAAGGTCCACAAGGAGGACCCGAAGCGTTGGACGAACATCGCGAAAGAGTGGCGCGGCGTCTCTGAAGAGACGACCACGGGTGTGCACCGCCTCTACCAGATGCTGGAAAAGGGCAAACTTCGCGTGCCGGCCATCAACGTTAACGACTCGGTCACGAAGTCGAAGTTCGACAATCTCTACGGCTGCCGGGAGTCGCTCGCCGACGGTCTCAAGCGCGCCACCGACGTCATGATCGCCGGCAAGGTCGCCTGCGTCTGCGGATATGGCGACGTGGGCAAGGGCTCGGCGTTTTCGCTCAAGGGCTTTGGCGCCCGCGTTATTGTGACCGAGATCGATCCGATCAACGCGTTGCAGGCCGCGATGGAAGGCTTTGAGGTCAACACGATCGAGTCGACGCTCGGCACGGCGGACATCTACGTCACGACGACCGGCAACAAGGACATCATCACGCTGGAGCACATGCGCAAGATGAAGGATCAGGCCATCGTTTGTAACATCGGTCATTTCGACAACGAAATCCAGATCGACCGCCTCAACACGTCCGACGCGAAGCGCACGAACATCAAACCGCAATACGATCTCTACACCTTCCCGAAGGGGAACAGCATCTACATGCTGGCCGAAGGTCGTCTGGTGAATCTCGGTTGCGCGACGGGGCATCCGTCCTTCGTGATGTCGAGCAGCTTCACCAATCAGACGCTCGCGCAGCTCGATCTCTGGAAGAACAAGGACACCTATACGGTCGGCGTTTACCGTCTGCCGAAACACTTGGACGAAGAGGTGGCCCGCCTGCATCTGGAGAAGATCGGCGCGAAGCTGACCAAGCTCACCAAGGACCAGGCCGCCTACCTCGGCGTGGCCGTCGGCGGTCCCTACAAACCCGACCACTACCGCTACTGAGCGGCGGCGGAGATCAGGGAAAAGACAAACGCCGACCTCCGGGTCGGCGTTTTTTTGTGCGGTCGAAGAGGGGCGGCGGTAAACGTTTACACCCCATGCCGCATGGGAATCTGGGGCATCGTGTCGCCCTTCTCGTAGTCGGTGAGGATCGAGAAGCGGAACGTCGTGCCCTCGCCGGGCTTGCTGTCCACGGAGATGGAGCCGCCCATGAGTTCACAGAGGCGCTTGGAAATGATGAGGCCGAGGCCCGTGCCGCTGCGGCGGCGTTCGGAGGAGGCGTCGACCTGGCTGAACGGTTTGAAAAGTTTTGAAATCTTTTCGGGGGGAATCCCGATGCCGGTGTCGGCGACGGAGAAGAACAGGCGGAGGGCGCGGCGGGTGTCGCGCATGCTGACGGGTTCGCCGCGCATGCAGGAGACGTGGATGGTGATGCTCCCGCGTTCGGTGAACTTGAGGGCGTTGCCGATCAGATTGGTGAGAATCTGGCGGAGGCGGGATTCGTCGCTGTTGACGATGGCCGGCACATCCGGGTCGATGTTGGCGGTGATGACGAGCGCGGCGGCGCGGGCCTTGGGCGCAAAGAACGCACACACTTCCTCGACGCTCTTGTGCAGGCCAAAGGGGGACGATTCGATCTCGATCTTGCCGGCTTCAATCTTTGACAGGTCGAGAATGTCGGCGATGAGCTTCTCCAAGGCCTGCCCGCTCGAGCGGATGATGGCGACCTGCTCGCGTTGGTCGGGGGTGAGCGGAGAATCGGCAAGAATTTGGGCGAAGCCGATGACGCCGTTGATCGGCGTGCGAATTTCATGGCTGACGATGGCGAGAAACTCGCTCTTGGCGCGGTCGGCGGCCTCGGCGGTCTCCTTGGCGTGCAGCAGGGCGGCCTCGGCTTCCTTCCGGATCGTGATGTCGTGGCCGACGCCCTGATACTCGAGGGTCTCGCCTTTGTCGTCCTTGATCGCGCGCTGGGTCCACATGAGCCAGCGGCGGCGGCCGTCGGGGAGGTCGAGTTCGCGCTCAAAGGTGTAGGGTTCGTCGCCGATGGCGGCGCCGGGGACGAACAGCGGGAATTGTTGGGCGAGCAGCTCGTTGCGCTTGCGGCCAAAGGCCATGGCATAGGCGCTGTTGACGAAGGTGAGTTTGCCGTCGAGGCGGTAGCGGCAGATCAAGTCGACCTGATCTTCGACGATGCCGCGGTAGCTGGCCTCGGTTTTTTGCAGGGCCTGCGCCATGCGCTCGATATTGCGGGCGAGGCCGATGATCTCGTCGTGGTCCGGTTCGCCCCCGACGGCCTCGCCGCTCTCGCTGCTGCCCACCGATGTACGCAGGGTTTTCAGGCGCTGCATCAACGTGCGGTCCCACAGGTAGCCCGTCATGACGAGGAGGACGCACCCGATGATCGCGAGGGTCAGAATGTAGTACGTGGTGCCCAGGCGCTCTTGGAGTTCCTCGTCTTGGATAACCCGGACGACCACCGCGACGAGCGCGATAATCAGGCTGAGGGCTAGTGCGAGAATGAAGAACGTCTTGCGATTGGAGTTCTCGGACATCGGGTGGGTATGGGAATGCCGAGCGCGGCGTGCGAAGTCTAACGAAAAAGCGTGGATTTGACCGGCTACGTAATATTACTCCTCAGGTCGCAGGGTGGGGAGCGGCGGGAGGCGGCCAAGCGCCGCCACGGCACGGGCGCCGCGGCGGTGACGGCGAGGGTGCCCGGGCCAACCCAGACGACCGCGGCGACCGGTCCCAGCACCGCGGGCATGAGGCCGGCGCGGAGGGCCCCGATCTCGTTGGAGGCGCCGATGAAGATTTGGTTTACGGCGGTCACCCGGCCCCGCAGGGAGTTGGGGGTGAGCCGTTGCACGGGAGATTGGCGGACGACGACGCTGACGTTGTCGAACGCGCCGGTGAAGAACAGCGCGAGCAGCGAGAGCCAGAACCAGTGGGAAAGGCCGAAGACGACAATGGCGGCAACGAACCCGGCGACCGACCACAGGAGGGCCCGTCCGCGATGGAGCAAGGCCGGTCGGTGGGCGACCCACATGGCCATGGCGAACGCGCCGATGGACGGTGCCGCGCGAAGCCAGCCCAACCCGATCGGACCGACGTGGAGGATCTGATCGGCGTAAATGGGGGGAGCGCGACGGCGCCGCCCAGCAACACGGCGAACAGGTCGGGGGTGCTGGTGTTGGTGCTGAGGATGACTTTTTTCCGCCAGATAAACTCGGCCCCGGTAAACACGTCGCGCCAGGTGCGTTGCCCGGCGGCGCGGGACGGCGGGTGGAGGTAGCGGACAGGACGGAGCAGCCCCAGAAACGCGCACTCGAGCGCGGCCCCGAGCAGGTCGACGGCGGGGAAATCGGCGAAAGCGACGCGAAACTCGCCGAGGGCGGGGCCGGCCATCGTGGCGATTTCGAACGCACGCGTGTTCCCCGTGACCGCGTTGCCGAAGCTTTCGCCCGACACAAGCAACGGCGTGAGACTGGAGCGGGCCGGCCAGATCAAAATGCGGATGCCTGCGCTGGCGCCGAGCAGGAGAAACACGAGCGGCACCGCGGGCTGGTCGGACTGCAGCGAGGCCGGATCGCTGTGGCGCTCGAACAGGAGGGCGACGCGCCACAGGGCCGCTTTGGCCCAGCGGAGCGGGGCGAGCGCCGGAATGCTCGCGCGGAGGTGGGCCAGGCCCTTGGCCAGGCGATAGAGTAGCGCCGGGTCGGAGGGATGGCCGCCCTGTGCAACGCGTGGTCGAGTGCCGGCACTGCCAGATCTGTCGCGACGACGTGGAGAAAGTTTCGCGTGCGAATGCCGTGCG